>NZ_JARPLC010000001.1:100806-160579 GCF_032350395.1 Limnospira sp. PMC 289.06 | reverse complement strand
TATTGTCGTTGGTCGGCGAGGTTACCGCAGAACCCGCCCCTACAATTATTAATTAATTACCCGGTGGGGTGGGGCGGGTTTATTTATATTGTCGTTGGTCGGCGAGGTTACCGCAGAACCCGCCCCTACAATTATTAATTATTAACTATGGGATGTTGTTTAATTCAGGCTGGGGGGATATATTTAAAGTCCTGACTTTAATATCCTGATAAAATTCATCCTGGGATAACTCTACCTTAGACTGAGCCGATAATAATAACAAAGCCCAAAAAACCCCAACTCGATCATGTTTAGAATGAGAAACAGGCGGAGTATTTGCGGCTGACTCTGGGAGTAAATTGGTGGATTCTATAGGGTTGGGGATGTGTGTTTTCTGCTTACCAATCAGATTAGACCACAGAACTAATAATTGTTCAAGTTCTAACCAATCGCCTTGGAGGTCTACACCTTCAGCCCGGAGAAGTTCATCTAATTTTCCAGCCATTTCTACCAGGTTTTCTTGGTGTGCTAATTCAGCGATCGCCTTAGCGGCTTTATTTTTATTAACAGAAACATGACGACGGGGACGGGGACGACTCTGGTGCTGGGCGATCGTAGCCGCCATTAATTGCAGTTGATCAATCAACTCTTGAAGTGTTACCTGACGCTTTTGGGGAACCTTAGCCACAGCACGGCGGCGTAACTGTCGTTCCAAATTCTGAGGACGCAGCCACTCAGTTTCTGACTCTGACCCCAAAAATTCTAACTCTCCGGTAATCATAGCATCATCATCCCCAGGCTCATCGGAATCCATCAGGCTATCCGCCTTCAGTAGCACCAGCATAGAAGCATAAAGAAAGGCTTGACCAGATTGGGAAAGTTCTACAAACTGATTATTCGAGACCGAATCAACACCCGGAGTCAGTTGGCTGAGATAGCGATCAATCACCTCAATCACCCGCACATCCCAAGGATCTATTTCTCCCTGTTTAGCCAAATCAATCAGCAGTGCAATTCCTTCGGACAGGCTGGCTAAAGCGTCCTGGGGTGTGTCAGAGGTCATAGGCGTTGTTTCTCCGGTCGGCTTGGGTGTGAACAGGAACTTGTGCTTACTACTATAGCTGGATGCTGGCTTTCCGCATTATAGCATAAGGCTATTAGGGCTGACTTAGATATTTTTGATTACAATGAATATGATGGTCTCTAGTATGTCTGAGTTTAACTGATCATGGAATCTTTAAAATCCGAAGCCTTGTCTTATTTAAAAACTGCCCTAGATAACCCTGACGCTACTTTCCGAGATGGACAATGGGAAGCGATCGCTCGTCTAATCGACCACCGAGAACGTTTATTAGTCGTCCAGCGCACAGGTTGGGGAAAAAGTTTAGTTTATTTTTTAGCCACCCGTTTACTTCGCCATCAAGGAGCCGGTCCCACTTTATTAATTTCCCCCCTTCTAGCTTTAATGCGGAACCAAATTCAAGCCGCCCAAAGAATCAACATTCAAGCCGCCACCATCAATTCTAGCAACTCGGAAGAATGGTCAATAATTGAGCAACAACTGCTGGCTGGAAGTATTGACATTTTACTAATTTCTCCCGAAAGATTAGCCAATCAAGACTTCCTGGATAATGTGATGATGCACACGAAAAAGTTGGTTTATTAGTAGTAGATGAAGCTCATTGTATTTCCGACTGGGGGCATGATTTTCGTCCTGATTATCGCCGCATTATTCGCATTATTCAAGGCTTACCCCCTAATATTCCTGTCTTAGCAACTACGGCAACCGCCAATAATCGCGTTATCCAAGATATTCAAGCTCAATTAGGTGAAAAACTCACGATTTCTCGCGGCACTTTAACTCGCAAAAGTCTGAAACTGCAAAATATTTATTTGCCAACTCCAGCGGAAAGGATGGCTTGGTTGCTCGAATATTTACCCCAACTTCCTGGCAGTGGAATTATTTATACATTGACGGTCAGAGACGCGCGGAAACTAACCAATTTTTTAAAAAAAAAGGCATTAAATCCGCCGCTTATGATGGTCAACTTGACAATGAATTGCGACAAAAATTAGAAAATGATTTATTGGCTAACCAACTAAAAGTCTTAGTGGCAACCACAGCTTTAGGTATGGGTTTTGATAAACCGGATTTAGGCTTTGTTATTCATTATCAAAGACCTGGTTCAGTTGTCCATTATTATCAACAAGTCGGTCGAGCCGGACGTGCTGTAGATGAAGCCTATGGTATTTTATTAAGTGGAAAAGAAGATGAGGAAATCACTAATTACTTTATCAAAAATGCCTTTCCTTCCTCACATAATATCCAACAAATTCTTGAGGCGCTGCTGACTAAAAATGAATTATCAGTGCCTGAAATTGAACAAAGTGTCAATATCGGTCGTGGTCAAATTGAGAAGGTGTTAAAATTCCTGTCTTTAGAATCTTCTCCCCCGGTAGTTAAACGCAAGTCAAAATGGTATGCTACCCCGGCAGCATTACGTTATCAACTGAATAGTCATAAAATTGATGAAATTACTCGTATTCGAGAGGAAGAACAGGCGGAAATGCGAGACTATATGAACAGTCAAGAATGCTTGATGCAATTCTTACAATGTTCCCTCGATGACCCCAACCCAGCACCCTGTGGAAAGTGTGCGGTTTGTTTAAATCGACCCTTACTCAAAACTACCTGTAACCAGGAGTTAGTCAAGGAAGCTATTGAATATTTAAAACGCACCTATCAAACGATTGAACCTCGCCGACAATTTCCCAAAAATGCCTTACTTGAATATAATTTTAATGGCAAGATTAGTCACCAATTACAAGCAGAAGCGGGACGCAGTTTGTGTTGTTGGGGTGATCCGGGTTGGGGGGAACAGGTACAACAAGGAAAATATCAAAATAATCACTTTGATGATAAATTGGTAGAGGCTATGGTGGAGATGATTAACAAATGGCAACCGCAACCTTTCCCTACATGGGTAACTTGTGTTCCTTCCCTAACTCGTCCCCATTTGGTGCCAAATTTTGCTGAAAGAGTAGCCGTTAGATTAAATTTACGCTTCCTTCCAGTTGTGGAAAAAATCCGTGAAACACCACCCCAAAAAAAGATGAGCAATAGCTATCAACAAGCCCATAATTTAGATGGTGCTTTTCGGATTAATTATCAGGAAGTTCAACCAGGGTCTGTATTTTTAATTGATGATATGGTAGACTCCCGTTGGACTGTAACTATAATTACTGCACTGTTGCGACAGTCGGGAAGTGGTCGGGTTTTTCCTGTGGCTTTGACATTAAATTCTTTTAGGTAATATCAATGTTACTAAGGATTAGCAAATATTCCCGAATAGGGTGACCTCTCAATTCTGCAAATCTCGATTTTTTGGGTTTATGTCAAATCATCAATTATCCCAGGATACTCAGGGTATTTTACTTCTGTGCGGGAGTTTTGGCAAGAGTCGTAATCACTCCCCGCAACCGTTAAGTTTAAGGGAATATAATCTGCTGGCGGCGGCATTGCGATCGCATCAAATGACTCCCGCTCATCTATTAGCACCTGATGGAGAACAGAAATTATGCTCCCTGAATCATTCTTTAGATAATCAACGAATTATCGAACTGCTACAGAGAGGATTTTTACTAACTTTATCATTAGAAAAATGGCGCAGTCAAGGTCTGTGGATTGTAAGTCGTAGCGATCGCCATTATCCCCAGCGTTTGAAGCAGCATTTAAAATATCTGTCTCCCCCAATTTTATATGGTGTAGGTAACCTGGAACTATTGAATAAGGGCGGGTTAGCTATAGTAGGTTCTCGTAATGTTAATGAAGCAGTATTAAGCTATACCCAACAATTAGCCCACATTTCTGCCCAACAAAATATACAGGTAATTTCTGGAGGTGCGAGAGGCATAGATAAATGTGGGATGTTATCCTGTTTAGAAGCCGGAGGAACTACGATTGGGGTTTTGGCAAATAGTTTAGGGAAGGCATCTTTAGAAAGTGACTATCGGCAAAGTCTTGATGAGGATAGACTAGCGCTAATTTCCCCCTACGATCCAGAAGCTGGTTTTCATGTGGGTAATGCCATGGGACGCAATAAATATATTTATGCTTTAGCTGATTATGCTGTGGTAATTAGTGCAAGTTTTAATAAGGGTGGCACTTGGAGTGGGGCGGTAGAAGCCCTAAAAAAACTACCAAATATACCTGTTTTTGTGTGCCAAAATAGCCAAAATCAAGGCAATATGGAATTATTGAAACTAGGGGCTAAACCTTTCCCGGAAATGTCTGGGAAGTTGGATTTATTGGATATCCTGAAGCCAGGGGAGACGGAAGATGCGGTAGAAGTGGAACAAATGGCTTTAGATTTCGCGGTAAATTTAACACCTGAAAATCCCGCCCCAACTCCTATATATGTAGATGTAAATCCGACACCTACAGAAGCACCTAATGTGAGTCCATCCCCGGAGTTATCAGAGGCTAAAATTGATGTATCTATGGATATTTATCAAGCGGTTTTACCAATAATTTTAACACATCTACAGGAGCCGATAGACGCGAAAAACTTAGCGAAATTATTAGATGTACAGTACAATCAAATACAAGCCTGGTTAAAGCGAGCTATAGAAGATGGTAAGGTGACTAAATTAACGAAGCCGGTTCGCTATGTGAGTTCAGAGTGTAATAGATAATTATTGATGTTGCGGTTGATGTTAAATCAAACACGGCTACAAAAAGGCTATGGGGTGCCCTGGCTGTTTAGGAATTCTGAGGCACCCAACTAGATGTAATGGACTGGAGATTTAGAAGCGTTCACCAATACCGAAGTGGATCTGATTTCCGCCTTCATCATTAATCCCATAATCAATCCGAATTGGACCCAAAGGGGACTGAATGCGAACGCCACCACCGAAACCAATGCCACTTCCGGGTTTACCACGAATACCGCCAGGATTTCCTTGGACACTGCTTTGAGTACCCAAAGCATGGGCACCATCAATAAATAAAGCGCCGCCAATCAAAAAATTAGCAACAGAAAAGACTGGGAAGCGATACTCGACGGAACCCAAGACAAAACTGCGGGCGGCGGCTAAAGCACCTTCACGCCAACCTCGGACAGTGTTAGCACCCCCCAAGGGGAAGGCTTCATAGGGTGGGAAATCGCCCATAATTGTGCCAGCTTGAATATTGAAAGCTAAGGCTTGGGGTGCGCCTGGAACCAACTGTAAGAAATCAACGGGGATATAATAACTATAACTACCTCGGACGCGATTAAAAAATATATTCCCGGAACCTATGGGAATCGATTGTTCTGTTCCGAAGCGAAAAGCATAGCCACTGGTGGGAATTTGGCGATTATTACGGCGATCGGTGGCCAACCCAAACTGAACGGTAAATAAATCATCCTCGCCAGACTCACTAGCGGAAAGAAGTTTACCTCTCTCATCGCGGGGGGTGATACGTTCACGAGAATCTGTTACCTGAGCGCGTTGATATTGAAAACCCAAGGAAGCCACCCAGTCGGGGTCAACAAAAGGATTTTCGGCAAAGGGACGGGTAAAACTAATACCACCACCAGTCCGAATTACCCTAGGGCGGTCTTCATTAGGGAGTCTAACATCTTCGGAGCCTTCCTCAAAAACTAGAGAAATCCCACGGCGGCGAAAAGCATTAACAGTGTAGGAGGTGCGGTAAGGGTCTCCAGCAATCCAAGGGTCTGTAAAGCTCAAATCGACGAGTAAAACCTGTTCACCAACCTGCACTTCGGCGGCTAATTGGTGATTATTTCCCCCCAAGTTGGCTTCACGATAGCTAAGAGTTCCAAACAAACCGGTGGCGGAACTGAAACCACCCCCAAAGGCGACGGACCCAGTGCTACGTTCAATGACATTAACAATCATATTAGCCTTGGTGGGGTCTTCGGGGGCAGGTTCAAGCTGAAGTCGGACATCATCAAAAATGCCTAATCTGAATACCCTACCTAAGTCCTGTTGAATAGTTGCTTGGTTAAAGACATCTCCGGGCTGCAACTGAATTTCACGGGTGATAATAAAGTCACGGGTGCGACCTGTAACGGGATTACCGTCAGGGTCGGTTGGGTCTCCATCAGCATTGAGGAAACGAACTATAATCTCGGAAATTACGCCCTCAGCGACTCTTAAAGTTACTACCCCCTCTGTGGTAACGTCTGGGGCGGCAATTACCTGGGCGAGTACATAGCCATTTTGTTGGTACCAGGTTTGGATATCGTCGATCGCCTCTTCAATGCGTCGCAGGTTGATAATTTGACCGAATTGATTAGCAAAACTAGCATCAACGACCTCGGAGGGGAGAACCTGATCTCCTTCGATAATAACCTGCTGTAGGGGAGGGTTAGGTTCGACATCAAAAGTGACTCTGACTCCCAGGGGGGTATCTTCTGGGACAGCTCGGACGTTTCTAAATAGACCGGTGGCAAAAATGGCATTAATATCTTGTTGGAGTTGGGAACGGGTAGCGGTGCGTCCTGGTTGAACTGCGATCGCCCCATAGACAACATCCACCAACTGCTCATTATCAGTTCCCGATACGAGAACTTCAGCAATTAGCACATCAGGTTCTCCCGGCTGGCCTGTTCCGGGGACTGATGGCGGTAGATTATTTTGGGCTAACTCCAGATTTTCCTGGCCCCTAGTGCCGTCGAGGCTGCAATGTTCACACTCGTAGGCGATCGCCTGCATCAAATTAACCACCCATTGAGGCTCCCTAGACCAGTCTTCTGATGGCCTTACCCCGGCGGCGCGCTCCTGAGACACAGCCAAAGGTGTCTGAGGGGTCAATAAATGGCTTTTGGTGGAACTATCCAAGTCTTGTGGAGAGTGAGGGAGCCTAAACTTTGACCTTTCCTGAAGGTTAGCAATGGCTATTTGGTCTGCTGACGGCATGACATCAAAATTCGCCTGTTTTGACTCCGGCTTACCCAGAGAGGGTTCAAAAGGCGAATATACTGGCGTGGGTGGATTTTCCGACCAGGAGGCGAGACCCATTTCCACCTTGGTCGAGGCAGGCTCCTTGTGTGCCTGTGTTCTGGCGCTGGCGGTGCTGTCGGACGCTACAAGGCTATCATCGACGTTTTCCAGTGCTACCAATGGGGAACTTACGGACCGAGGAAAATCTGCCAGTTTCTGGTAGTCGTTATTTTTGAGTTGAAATAGGGGAAACTGGGTCGGGTCTGAGCTGGTCGTCCCCGATTGGACAGAAGGGATAGCGATCGCTTCTGACTCCTTATGAGCATCGTTAGACTGATCAGAAACTGCCAAAGACCCTTGATAGTCATTGAAAATCAGTGGAGGGGTTTTACCACTAGCAGAATTTGATAGCCCAAACGTTGCTGAAGTTGCCAAACAGGCAACCCAGAAAGAACAGAAGCCCATGTTATTGACATTCTTGGACATCCACACACCAAATAATCAGCCATCGATCATGTTACAACCTCAAGGTGGAAAAATTCCTTTTCCCGTCCCAGATACCTGACCCAATCCGCCATGATCAGGCATTTTGCCCAATTTATTTATAGGGCGATCTGTTGAGGCGGGTTCCTTCTTTGCCCCGGTCAGGGGGCTGATCGTAGAACCCGCAAGTTCAACCCAGACGACTGAGAATCCTAGCTAATACTTGCTGATAAGCACTCTCGACATTTCCGAGGTCATTACGGAAGCGATCCTTATCCATCACCCGGAGGTTAGGGTCAGTTTCGGCTTGGTCCCAGAGGCGACAAGTGTCAGGGCTAATCTCATCAGCCAATATTAACTGACCATCAGAGGTAATGCCAAATTCTAGCTTAAAGTCTACCAGAGTGATACCACATTCACTGAAAAAGTCACTCAAAATCTGGTCAATCTGGCGGCTGAGGTCTTCCATAGATTTAAGCTGTTCTGGGGTCGCCAAATTCATCACCAAGAGGCGATCGCGAGTTAGTAGAGGATCACCTAGCTGGTCATTTTTATAGCAAAATTCCACCAAAGGGGGCTGCAAAACTGTTCCCAGGGGAATTCCCGTCTGTTTACACAGACTCCCTGCGGCGATATTACGAACAATCACTTCCACAGGAACAATCTTCACCCGTTTGATCCGCATTTCATTAGGACTAGGGGTATCAATGTAATGAGTGGGAACACCCGCCGCCTCTAGGAGTTTGAACAGATGACCAGACATGGTGTTATTAATTTCACCCTTCCCTTTAATCGTCCCCCGTTTCTGGGCGTTAAATGCTGTGGCATCATCCTTATAGTAAGCCAGCAACACCTCTGGGTCATCAGTGGTATAGACGATTTTGGCTTTCCCTTCATACAGTTGTTGTCGGTCAGAGATATCAGACATATAGCGCGATGGTTAAGTTAGTATTTTGGTAATTGCTACCGGGACTGTGCCATCAGAATAACTGATCCGCGTCCCTGGACTCGATAGTGATTCCCTTGAATTGGGGGGGCTGTTTTCTCGGTACAGAAATCATTGGGGACTGCTAAAGCTGTATCCACAATACGATACCACCGTTGACCTTTTGGGAGAATAGGTATCTCAAACAGGAGGGGTTCCCAATAAGAATTGAGCATAATATGAAGATATTCCTGTTTTTCGGGATGTCGTAAACTAAAGGCAATACTGCGGGAATAATCTGCCCAATCGGGTTTATTTAAGCGTACCCCATGCCATGTAATGTTAGGTAATTTACTATTGGGGTCCATGACTAAAATGCTTTCAATCCGAAAAATTTGCAGTCTTTGGGTAAATCGGATCAGATTTTTCACAAATCGCAATAGTTCCGGGTGTTTACCGACATCACTCCAGTCAAACCAACCTAACTCGTTATCTTGACAATAGGCGTTATTATTTCCGTTTTGGGTGCGGCGGACTTCATCACCCATTAACAGCATGGGAGTTCCTTGGGATACTAACAGAATTGTCCACAAGTTTTTCATTTGTTGATTGCGTAGGGCTTCGATATAGGTATCATTAGTTAAGCCCTCAACTCCACAATTCCAACTGCGATTATCATTGTGTCCGTCCCGGTTATTTTCACCATTGGCTTGATTATGTTTCTGGTTATAGGAAACCAAATCATTGAGGGTAAAGCCATCGTGACAGGTGATAAAGTTAATGCTACAATGAGGTTCGCGATCGGGTTTGGGGTAAATATCTGGACTCCCCATAATTCGATAGGCTAGGCGTTGGATTTGTTTGGGTTCACTTTTGACAAAACTGCGAACATCATCCCGAAATTGTCCATTCCATTCGGTAAAGCGATCGCCTGCAAAAGACCCCACCTCATAGAGTCCCCCAGCGTCCCAAGCCTCAGCAATTAGTTTGGCTCCCGCCAATACCGGGTCAGATTTAATAATCCATAAAATCGGCGCATCTTCCATGGGTGTACCATCACGATTTCGCGAAAAAATCGATGCCAAATCGAACCTAAAACCATCAACGTGCATCTCCGAAACCCAATAGCGGAGACTATCAATAATCATTTGTCCCGCGATTTCATGGTTGGCTTTAATGGTATTTCCGCAGCCACTATAGTTGCTATAAAAGGACTTATCCTCCTCTTCCAGCATATAATACATAGAATTGTCAATCCCCCTAAATGAGAGAGTCGGACCATTCTCATTTCCCTCGGCGGTGTGGTTATAAACCACATCTAAAATAACCTCAATACCCGCTTTATGAAGGGCTTTTACCATATCGCGAAATTCATCAACAGGTCCGAGGGGGTCGCGCCGAAAACTATACTGTCTATGGGGTGCGAAAAAGGAAACGGTACTATAACCCCAGTAATTTTTTCGAGGGGGAACAGCATCTTGTTCATCAAATTGGTGAACTGGCATTAATTCTACTGCTGTGATTCCCAAGTCTTTTAGATAAGGTATCTTATCAATTAAGGCTGCATAAGTTCCTCGTTTAGACGGGGGAATACCTGAGTTGGGATGGCGGGTAAAACCGCCCACGTGCATCTCATAAATGATGGTTTGAGAATAGGGTATTTCCAGACGCTTATCATCTTCCCAATCATAAGTTTTTGGGTCTACGACTACGGCTTTCATAGCCTTAGCACAGTTATCACCACGTTTTGATGCAGCTTCCCGACTATAGTTTTCGGTATTAACTACAGCTTTAGCATAGGGGTCAAGCAGTACCTTATCCGAGTCAAACCTATAGCCCAATTCTGGCTCAAACATTCCATAGGCGCGATATCCATAAATTTGCCCCGCCTTAATGCCTTTGACAAAAATATGCCAGTAGTAGAAAGTTTTATTATACTGAGGTTCAAACTTAATTATATGGCTAGGTTTGGCATCATCTGGGGCATCAAAAAACAGTAACTCTAAAGATGCACAAGTTTTGGAAAATAAGCAAAAATTGACCCCATCAGGATAAACTGTAGCACCGAGGGGGAAACTCTGACCGCGCCCAATATCAGACTTCATTAATTAATCGACTCCTTTTCAAATCTTAGAGGTTTTAATATTCTCAGGTTAAATGCAAACCAACCGGAGACTGTTGAGGTGGGTCCTCAAAGGCTGTATGTAGCAACCAGGCTTTAATGGGAGAAATTGTTTCTCCTTGACTTGAGTTAGATTTGGGTGTTTCCTTAGTATGTTCAGTCTATGAGGGATGTCCCCTAGTTCCCAATCGAGGCGGCTATGGCCAAGATGTTGTCAAGAAATCCTTTAAGATTTTAGGCGATCGCGACACATTTCGCGACAGATTCACGGTAAAATTAGACGAGGCGAAACTGCTAAGTCTACCAACTCTGAAGTTCAGGGTTATCTCTTGAAAATGCTAACGAATGAATGTCGCCGAATGAGACTCCGACCCTAAGTATTGCGATCGCCCGTCTGAATTCACCCACAGGCAACCACTTCGCCACCTGGGTGTTTAATTCTGTCAATGCCAGCGATTATGTCCACCATGATTGTATCTGGCCGGAATCTCTGTCACAATTATGGCAAGCCTGGTTAGAAATGTTTTCCCCAGATAGCTTACCCCTGGCGCTGAGTGAGTCGGCCATGGGTGAGCCATTGAGTCTAGCACCATTATCACCAGATCTGGAAACCAAACCCAGCTACAGCAGCCGACTAATGCAGCAATTGGGAATAGATTTATGGCAGTGGCTGTTTCAGGGACCAATTCAAAGCAGTTTCCACCGTTGTCAAGGACTAGCCCTAGGCCAAAAGTGTCCGCTGAGAATACGATTAGATGTGCGATCGCCTAATTTAATTCCCCTACCATGGGAAATTATGCAATCACAGCCGGGACAACCAGCCATCTCCCTAAGTCCCAGGCTGTTATTTAGTCGCACTACCTGTGATGTTCAACCATTAAGCGATCGCCCCCTAGTCCCAGCCCTAAACATCTTATTAGTTTTAGGTCATAACGACATCCCCCCATGTCAAACCCCAACAGCCACAAATTCCCATAGGCTGCAATTAGAAACGGAAGCCTCACAAATTGCCCAAGTTTTAGCCAACAGCACCGACCCAGGATCTGACTCATCAAGAAGCGATCGCCTTCCCTGTTTCATAAAAACACTAATCCAGCCCAGTGTAGCCCAACTAATTACCGAACTAGAAACCCCCCAGCAACTAGGCCAGATACCCTATAACGTGATCTTCTATGCCGGTCATGGCTTCACGGGTCCTGATGGTGGTTTATTATTTCTACAAGAGCAAACTACCATTAATGGTACAGAATTAGCTCAAGTTCTAGTGCGCTGTGGTATCACTCTGGCGGTATTTAATGCCTGCTGGAGTGCTGTCCCAGCCATGGAATTATCATCGACTCTACAAAACATCACTCTTCCCGCCATTCCCAGCAGCAGCTTGGCTAAAGTATTAATCCATCATGGAGTCCCAGTGGTTTTAGGAATGCGAGACTCCATTACCGACAGCGAAGCCCTCAGTTTTATTCAAACCTTTGCGAGAGCCTTATCAGAAAGGATGCCCATTGATCGGGCTGTAGCGATCGCCAGACAACAGTTGCTGACCCTCTACAAATTCAACCAGCCAGCTTGGACTCTGCCCATATTATATATGCACCCTGAGTTTAATGGCTTGCTAGTCCCCACCGAGGAGGGTATTCGCACCCAACTACCCGCCAACTCACCCACCGCCCTAGGATATGATCTCCCCTGCGCTTATCTGAAACTCCAGGAAACTGAGGAAGTCACATCAAAAAGCTGGCTAATAGAAGCGGGACGGGTTCAAATAGGGCGATCGGAGCAAAATGATATTGTTTTGCATGAATCATGGATTTCTAATCAACACGCTGAGATTTTCTGCCGCAATGGTAATGGGTCGCCCACAAATCAGCCCACCTACTTTCTGCGGGATTTCTCCCGCTACGGTACTCTAATTTGGGAGGAAAATAACCAGAAGTGGCAACGCATTCATCATCAAGAGGTACAACTTACATCGGGAACTAAGTTAAAATTTGGCAGTTCCCAGGGTCGGATTTGGGAATTTGTGATTGATAGCCTGTAGAACTATATCCTCAGAGAAGTTGCGGAATTGCTGCTCTCAGTTTTGTAGCTATGGGTGCGGGATAGTATCCCGAACAATTGTCCATTATCCGGCTATCCCGAACCTTGGATTATGCTGTCAACAAAGGATGTTGCTCAATGACTAAACTTAATTGTCACAATGGCGAGACTGAATTGGATTTATGGTCACTACTGTTAGATGACTCGGAAAATTCTGCCTATCCCTGGAGTCCTGAACAAGCAGAATCTTATGGATATTTTGAGGAGGCAGATCTAAACTTGTCTGTGTCAGAGTGTCTCAGTAACGATGATATAACTGAAAGATCCCAAGTCTTCTTTGAACATATAGAAAATCTTTGGCCGCCGATTTCTCTGTATCAATTATTAGTTGAGAAATTGACACTTAATGGCGGGGTAACTCTTCTATCTCGTATCCCTGAAGATATACTTAGGGGAATATCTAAAGCAGCAGTTGTTCAGGATCAGGCTTTCCAGAGTCTGGGTGAACAGCTTGTATTTTGTGTTAGTCAGATTCTACCTCAGTGGGACTCGGAAGATTTGCAGGTTCTCGCCCGTCCTATGGTTAATGCTATGCGCGGAAATGACAATCGCGCCCTAGAATCAATATTTACTAAAGTGGGTTCCCAAGAATGGCATGAACTCTCACAGGTAGAACAAGCTCGCTTGAGTTTGGCGATCGCTCATTATGCCCTCGCTTTAGCAACCACTACCGGAACTTCTGATCAGGAGAGTTAATCAACTGTATTTATTTGATGTTTCAAAGACTGTTAACAATTGTGGCAATTTTAGGGAAAATATCTGCCCAAAAGTTGACGATATTATAGGGGTTATGGTATCATGGAAGAAATCGCACCAAAGGGGTTATTGTGTCTATACGCAAAAAAAGAGGCTATAACCCTGATTCTATCGTCCCCCAAAATATTATCTGGGCAAAAATTAAAATTCACGATGCACCCGTAGGGGCAGATTCTCCGACCATCTTCGCTCTCCACCAGATTATTTGTTGGTTCGCCCTTGGTGATACCTATTGACAAAAATAAGGTTTTGTGCATAAGAACTCAGGAAAGGGAACCGGGAAGGTAGGGGGTCAATCTGTTTTGGGTAAAATCGGGAAATATTGATAGGCTAATGAAAGCTGTAGTGGAGTGTTGATACACCAGGGGAAGATAAGTGTCTTTAAGTTATGGTTAATGGTGTCTGTAAATGTCACCAGAGGGCTGATAGAGACTAGAGGCTGCTCAGGCGATTGTTTAAGGATAACAGACAACCATTAAGCACACAGGGAAGATATTTAGCGAGGGGTTAAGTCCCCGCTGCCTGAACACCTAAGAATCCCTGGCCTTTGTGGGCGGGAAATGTCAAAGAATAGCTGAGGGTAGAGTACGTGAATATGAAAGCGATGATTTTGGCTGCTGGTAAGGGGACTCGTGTTCGCCCTATTACTTACACGATACCGAAACCATTAATTCCGATTCTTCAAAAGCCAGTAATGGAGTTTTTGGTAGATTTGCTGCGTCGCCATGGTTTTAAGGAAATTATGGTCAATGTAAGCCATTTAGCTGATGAAATTGAGAACTATTTTCGTGATGGTCAGCGGTTTGGGGTAGAGATTTCTTACTCATTTGAGGGGAGTATCGAAGATGGTCAACTGATAGGTAAGGCTTTGGGGTCTGCTGGGGGAATGAAAAAAATCCAGGACTTTAACCCATTTTTTGATGATACTTTTGTGGTGTTGTGCGGGGATGCCCTCATTGATTTAGACCTGAGTGAGGCGGTAAAATGGCATAAAGAGAAAGGTGCGATCGCTACTGTGGTGATGAAATCTGTACCCAAAGAGGAGGTTTCCAGCTATGGGGTGGTAGTTACGGATGAAATGGACAGGATTAGGGCTTTTCAGGAAAAACCATCTGTAGAAGAAGCTCTCAGCACCAGTATTAACACGGGAATTTATATCTTTGAGCCGGAGATATTTGATTACATCCCCTCTGGGTGCGAGTATGATATTGGTAGCCAACTGTTCCCCCATTTGGTGGAAATAGGCGCGCCCTTCTATGGGATTACTATGGATTTTCAGTGGGTAGATATTGGGAAGGTTCCCGACTACTGGCGGGCTATTCGCAGTGTGTTACTGGGTGAGGTGAAAAATGTGCCGATCCCCGGTAGAGAAGTGGCTCCGGGAATTTATACGGGGCTAAATGTGGCAGTGAATTGGGATAAAGTCCATATTGAAGGACCGGTCTATATCGGTGGTATGACCCGCATTGAAGATGGTGCAACTATTATTGGTCCGACTATGATAGGTCCGAGTTGCTCAATATGTAGCAACTCCTATGTGAGTAATAGCGTGATTTTCGAGTATTCTCGGTTGGGGCGTGGGGTGCGCCTGGTAGACAAATTGGTGTTTGGTCGCTACTGTGTGGATAAGCTGGGAGCTTCTATTGATGTTCAGGCGGCGGCTTTGGATTGGCTGATTACTGATGCTCGACAGGCTGTGGGTGATCCCCCAGAAGAACATCAGGCGATCGCAGATATTCTCAGCACCTCATAACTTTTTGGTAGGTTGTATGTATAAATCTTCCGTGGTCTTGTACGGGGGGGTTATCGAATCATCCTCTGTTTCGAGCGGGTTATTTCCGAAAAGCGACCCACTTCCCCTAAAACTGGCTGAACCTGGTGTATCTTACGGTTCAGAAAAGTTGGGCGGTGATGGTGATTATAAACTGGTTGAGGTTCTAGTGGATATACTCACCCTCCGCCAGACAGAAGACACGGAAGACATAGAACAACTTTATACCTACCAAGTGCCCCCTCATTTAGATATTATGCCGGGGGATATTCTCAGTGTCCCCTTTGGGGCTCAACAGATAGGGGCGATCGCCATTAGGTTAACATCAGAACTGCCAGAAAATCTGAGGGAACCGGGTAAGGCTACCTCTATCAAGCTGCGTCCGGTAGAAGATATCACCGCCAAGGGATTTTTCCCGGCTCATTATTGGCAATTATTACAACAGGTCGCCCAGTATTATCAAACTCCCCTAATTAGGGCGATCCGAACCGCCCTCCCCCCCGGACTCCTAGGCCGTAGCCAGCGACGTATTCGTTTAGTTAATGATGCCATTCCAGGCGGTGCTGAAGAGTTTTTGCAACCCAAAGCCCAAAGGATTTTACAAGTTTTGAAGCAGTCAGCTACAGGAGACTATACCTGGCAGTATTTGCAACGACAAATTAAGGGAGGCTCTCGGGGACTACAGGATCTGATCAAACGGGGTTGGGTGGAAAGCTATCTGGAACCGCCGACACCACCGCGCCCTAAACTCAGACCAGCAATCACCCTAGTGATAGATTGGGTAGAGTTAGACTTTATAGATATCACCCCCCGCCAGCGAGAGGTCCTGGAAATTTTGCGGCGGCGGGGTGGGGAAATGTGGGTAACGGATTTATTGCAAACCTGCAATACCAGTTCTGGGTTACTCAAAACTCTGGAGAAAAAGGGATGTGTGGTAATTGGCGATCGCGAAATTCTACGCACGGAACAGGGTATTCCTACAATAGCCGATCAGCCTTTATCTCTGACTGAGCATCAACAACAAGCCCTAGATGTGATTTTGGGGTTATCTGGTTTTCATCAACTGCTGTTGCATGGTGTCACAGGTTCGGGCAAAACTGAGGTATATTTACAGGCGATCGCCCCCATTATCAACCAGGGTAAATCAGCCCTAGTCCTAGTGCCGGAAATTGGCTTAACTCCCCAACTAACCGATCGCTTTCGCGCCCGGTTTGGTAATCGGGTATTTGTCTATCATAGTGGTTTGTCAGAAGGTGAACGCTACGACACCTGGCGTAATATGATCGAAGGTACTCCCCAGGTAGTTATCGGAACGCGATCGGCAATTTTTGCCCCTTTACCCAATTTAGGCTTAATTGTTCTTGATGAAGAACATGACAGCAGCTTTAAACAAGACCAGCCACAACCATGCTACCATGCCCGCACTGTCGCAGTATGGCGGGCGGAACTGGAAAACTGCCCCTTAATTTTGGGTTCAGCCACTCCCGCCCTGGAAACTTGGCAACATCATCGCCATAATCATAACCCATCCATTCATTATCTATCTCTACCGGAAAGGGTCTTATCTCGCCCTCAGCCTCCTATAGAAGTAGTTGATATGCGTCGGGAATTGAAGCAGGGAAATCGATCCATTTTCAGTAGAAGTCTACAATTGGCGATCGCCTCTTTGCGAGACAATAATCAGCAGGGCATTTTATTCATCCACCGTCGCGGACATAGCACCTTTGTTTCCTGTCGCAGTTGTGGCTACGTCATGGAATGTCCCCGTTGTGATGTTTCTCTCTCCTATCACCACATTCACGCCGAAGCTATCCCATACCTACGCTGTCACTACTGCAACCATTCCCAATCCTACCCCCAACGCTGTCCCCAGTGTGACTCTCCCTATTTTAAACATTTTGGCAGTGGGACCCAACGAGTCGCCCAGGAATTAACCCGCCTTTTTCCAGAATTGCGGTTTATCCGTTTTGACAGTGACACCACCCGCACCAAAAATGCCCACAGAATTCTCTTAACTCAGTTTGCTAACCGGGAGGCTGATTTATTAGTTGGTACTCAAATGCTCACCAAAGGTTTAGACTTAGACTCTGTAGGGCTCGTCGGTATTGTCTCCGCTGATGGACTTCTGCACCTGTCCGACTACCGCGCTAATGAACGTGCTTTCCAGACCTTGCTACAGGTAGCCGGACGTGCGGGACGTGGTAACGACCCCGGACAGGTGATTCTACAAACCTATACCCCCGAACATCCCGTCGTGGAAGCCGTCCGCAACCATGCTTATGATTCTTTTGTCGAAACCGAGCTACAACACCGCTCAGAGCTGAATTATCCCCCCTCTGGTGGCTTGATTTTACTCCGGTTAAGGGGTTACGATGCGATCGACGTTGAACAAACCGCCCACCTGATCGCCTCTGAGTTAACTTCTGAGCTGCTTCCGGGAACTTGCGAACTTTTGGGACCCGCACCCGCTCCCATTATGCGTGTTGCTAATCAATACCGCTGGCAGATTTTATTAAAATTCCTCCCAGGTCAGACTACCCCGCCTCCCTCTCTCGCTGCTTTGGCTGAAAAATGCCCCCAGTCTGTTCGCTTTTCCATTGATGTTGATCCTCTCAGTTTCGGTTAATTATTGCCACTTATCCCCCCACAGCCATAGTTTTTTCCCAACTATCCAGTCATCTCGTATCGTGGATGACAAATTTTAGGGCTAGATCTGTTATGGTAAATCCAAAGATTTGGGTATATTAAGGTAGGCACTTTGTCAAATAATTGTTATAATTCGTAATAATTTCCGGGACAAGGGTGGCCATCCTAGAAAATTAACCCAAATTCACTTTTAAGGAGTTCACGTCATCATGGAATCTAGTAGCTTATCTTTGGAACAACAATTTAACCTGTCCTCCTTTAGAATGCAGGTAAACCAAATGAGCCGGGAACAAGCCCAGGAGTTTTTGGTTGATCTTTACGAACAAATGTTGGTTAGGGAAAATATGTATCAGCACTTTCTCAAGTATCAGTGGGGCTTAGAACCCAATTCCGGTGCTGAGTAAGTGGATATTACCCCCATACTTAGTGGGCCACCTCTGTCTCTTACTCTCTTTTTCTGAGAAGAAGCGAGTTGGGGGTAGTCGGGTGTTCACTGACTCACATTAGCCTGGGTCGGAGTCCAAAATGGCGAAATTGCAGATAGTCTTGTAAAATGCGATCGTGGTCAAAGCATAGATCCTGGGGAATGCGCCAGGGCTCAAAGATTTCTAAATTTTGAGCATCATCAGCCGCCTGGGGTTCTCCCTTCGCCGTAGCGATAAATACCACAGCTAGGGTATGTTGGCGAGGGTCTCGGTTAGGGTCTGAGTAGACATGGAACTGTTGAATTAACGTGACATCTAGCCCCGTTTCTTCTTTGGCTTCTCTGGTGGCTGCGGTTTCCACTGACTCGCCGTAGTCTACAAATCCTCCAGGAATAGCCCAACCATAGGGGGGGTTTTTCCGTTCTATTAATACAATCGGTCGCGATCGCCGATCCATAAGTTCGATGATGATATCTACTGTCGGCGCGGGATTACGATAGCTCATTGATGATCATGTCCGTCTAGGTATGCTCAGATTTGCTAAATAACCTGAAATAGGTAGAAACCCAAAACTCTTTAATCGGGATAGCCACAAATGTTAAAGGGTTAATGGTGACAATAATAGTCCTCACGTCGGACTTGGCTTGTTTGATAATTTGCTTTGCTACCCAGTCGGCTGACATCACCCCAATCGGGTTAAGGTTACTTTTAAAAGGCCCTAAAATCAGCTTACGAATCACACAGGGAGAGTCTAGGCGACGTAATGTGATTAAATCCCCTAAAGTGCGTTTACTGAGTTCATACAGAGGACTAAAAGCCGGGCTAACTTCCGCCTCCGAAGTATTTACCCAGACCTCCTTGCGGGCGATATCTGTGTTGGTGCGAACCGTTTTTAAAAACAATTCTAGCAGTCGCCAACTCGAGAAAGTATTGATTTCGTAGGATTTGGCGATCGCCTCTGGGGTTCGCTCACCGTGTACATTAATACCATGATTGATAATTAGGATATCTACCGTTTCCAACAGATTCGCTAATTGTTCCTCTTCGCCTACTTGCCAGGTTATAGTTTTTAGGGGTAATTCTTCCTGGTCAATGGTGACGGTGACAGTTTGGGAAGTTGATGATAAAGCGATCGCCTTCGCCCCAGAGTTGTGGAGGTGTTTAAGTAGCGATCGCCCTAAACTCCCAGAAGCGCCAGTCACCGCCACTGTTTTACCTTTTAGAGAAAGTCCTGTCCCCATAATTTTATCTAAAACCGTGAGAGTCCCGCAAAAGTAGGCATTTTGGTTATCAAAATGGTGTCGCCAGTGATAAGATTGGTTCACCAATAACCGCGACGGTGGCTGAGAAAAAGCACCCGGAAGGTGGGTTAAGTCAGTCAGTGTGTCCGCGTTGGGAATTCCTGAACCTCTAGCGATCGCAGGTAGTAGAAAGCCGAGGGTGTACACTGGACCTGTCAGCGTCAACCAGTGAGGATCTCCTGTCAGCCCATAGATACCCAGCCAAAACCCTAAACTGAATACTAACATCACCATCGCCTCTGGCACATCATTATACCAGTGTGCTTTCCGATAAATCTCCTCACTTTTGATGCTATAGTCGGGACGAAATACCCGATGATGCCAAGAATGGAGGCGATACAGGGGTTGCCAAACATGGGCCAGGGCGTGGTAGGTGTCTCGCACTAATTCTACCCATACCACCGAAGCTACTACCCAAACTGTATTTATGATCACTACCGTTAGCATAAACTTAGAGTTTCAGACCTCATTGATTTTGTGAAAATTTCCCATTTAGCATTGTATATGCCAAAGAGCTGTTAAATGTTTGAAACTTCCAGAAAATCTTGATTCTGGCAATTGGGCTGATTATCTCTAACCAAAATGAAGGGTTAGACACCTTCCCCCTCTGACTGGATGCAGATGGTTATCTGAATAATAGTGTATACTGAGTTATTTATTCTGATTTGATATAAATGGTATGGGTTCAAAGACCTGGAAACGCTTTGTAGGTTGGGCTTTGTTGGGTTTGCTGTTGACTTGGGGGGTTAGTTGCGCCTCCCCAACTACTGATCAAAGCGATCGCCGTCAGGTGGAGTTTTGGACAATGCAGCTTCAACCTCAGTTTAATGACTATTTTAATCAGTTAATTGCTACCTTTGAAAATGATCACCCCGAAGTAAAAATTCGCTGGGTAGATGTACCTTGGTCAGCTATGGAGAGTAAAATATTGGCGGCGGTGTCCGCCCAAACCGCCCCCGACCTGGTTAATTTGAACCCCGATTTTGCCTCCATGTTGGCGGGTCGCGATGCTTGGTTAAATTTGGATGAACACCTATCCGAAGAAGTGCGATCGCTATATTTACCCAATATCTGGGAAGCTAATATGATCCAAACCTGCGACGGTGATAATTGTCAAAATCGCACCTTTGGCATTCCCTGGTATTTGACTACCCAAATTGTCATTTATAATCAGAATTTACTCAATCAAGCAGGTATTGAAAATCCTCCCACCACCTATCAGGAACTCGCCACAGTTGCCCAAACTATTCGCCAGAGAACCGGAAAATATGCCCTATTTGTTTCCTTTGTTCCCACCGACTCCGCCCAAGTTTTACAGTCCTTAGTTCAGATGGGAGTTCAGTTAGTTGATAATAATAGAAAAGCCGCTTTTAATACTCCCGAAGGTCGCGCCGCCTTTCAATATTGGGTTGATTTATATCAACAGGATCTGTTACCCAGAGAAGTCTTAACTCAGGGACATCGAAGGGCGATCGAATTGTATCAAGCTGGGGAAATTGCCCTATTGACCACCGGACCTCAATTTTTTAGAGCGATCGCAGAAAATGCCCCCGATATCGCCAAAGTTTCCGCCCCATCTAGCGCCATTACCGGCGAAAATGGTAAAATCTCCGTCGCCGTCATGAACCTAGTTATACCCCAAAATACTCGCCACCCAGAAGATGCCATAAATTTTGCCTTATTTGTCACTAATAGTCCCAATCAATTAAACTTTGCCAAAGCCTCAAACGTCATCCCTTCCAGTATTCAAGCATTAGAAAATCCCTTCTTTCAAAACATCCCAGCAGATGCTACACCCCAAGACAAAGCCAGGAAAATTAGCGCCCAACAGATGCCAAACGCTCAAGTTTTGATTCCACCCCTAGAAGACATCAAAGAATTGCAGACCATTATTTACAACAATTTGCAAGCAGCCATGTTAAATCAAAAAACTGTTGATCAGGCGATTTTAGATGCTGAAACAGCTTGGAATCGGCGCTTAAATTAAGCCTTTAAGTTCAACTCAACCCAACTTTATCTAGGGTGGTTGCTATTCTCATATTCCCTTAAACAACCACCCCATTTTATTCCTATATCCCCTAATAAGCCATGCAAATTATTCGGAATACTCCCAGCCAATGAACCTTCTTGATGCCATAATTCTTGTAGTTTATTTAATCCGTTCATCACCTGATTTTTAACCTCTTCAATTTCCCCGCTAATTTTCGCCGAAAGTTGCTGCTTTTCCCGGATTATATCCTGTATTTTTTCATTCCATATATGGATTTTATCATTAGTCCTGTTGTCTAAATCTTGGCAAATTTTTTTAATCACATTTATCTGATGTTGTAAATTAGATACTTCCTGGTTAAGCCGTTGTTTGCGTCCTTCATTTCTTGCATATAATTGTTGCAGTTGATAGTTATGATACTCAAAGCCTTGACTATCATCTATCTCTATCTCTAGCCGGAGAATACTGCATTCAATCATATCTTTTTGTTCTTCCAAACTTTTGATATGTTCGAGATTTTTTGACAGAGACTTAATCAACAACCTTTTCGCATCATTAATATTTTCCGAGAGTTTCCTAATCTCCTCTTCAACCCTACCTTTTCGGCTTTCCAGATAATTAGGATTTTGTAAATCCATAACCCTGTTAATTTGGGTATATATATCATCAACAATTGTATTAAATAACTGTAATTTTTCGCGCCGTATCTCATCTTGATAATTGGGAATAGTCCCATTATCACCCCTCTTAATTTCCCTCAAATAATTTCTAACCACACCCATCAGCATATCATTAGTCTGGTTTTTAAAAATCCTATAACACTCACCAGACAAACGATTCCTCTTCAGTAAACAATCATAATCAGTGCATTTATGACGCGCGCGGTCCAGACCTTTAGACTCCTTCAGTATTTCTAATACCACTGGTGGCGAAGTAGTAAGTTTAGCTTGAGGAATATGATAAAGCATACTAGATATAGCATTCCTAATGACAACTCTAGTAGTGCATCCTGATAATTAAGAAACCCAGTTTCTCCCGTCTGCTGGAAAATAGGGGTGGGAAACATGACCAGAAACCAGGTTTCATAAACCGTGACTATTTAACCATACTTCAGATAATCAGCCAGTTAATTAACCCAGAGATAACCTTACCTAAATCCGAGATAATAGTTCTTGTTTTTTCGCTTGAAATTCCTCCTCACTCAAAACACCTTGCTGCTTCAATTGACCCAATTTCTCTAAAGTTTGATAGATATTAGCCGCCTCATCAGCCTTGTCTTTTTCCAGGTCAGAAACATAGTTTTTGCCCCTTTCAAAAGCCGATTCATAAGCCCACTTAACCTCTTCTTCCGCAAAATTATTCAGAGACCCACCACTAGAAAAATGGTTAATAGCAACCTGTCCCACCGCATAGGTAGAAGCCCCAGAAGTCAAAGCCATTGAAGTCCCACCAATTAACGAACCAATACCCGGAATTGCCTTAATGAAACTAGAACCCAAACGAGCAATAGTTGTACCTGTTAATGCCGAAACAAATGCTTTTCCCGTACTAACAGAATAGTTGACTCCATACAGTTTAGCAAGTTCCTGTAGCATTTCCATTTGAATAGCAGTAACTGCCATAAAATCCACTATGGGGATAGGGATTAATCCACCTCCCATTGACCAGAGGACGTGATTACGAATAATAGCATCTGCTTCGGTTTTTTTACTCATGAGGAGTACCTGGTAAACAATAATGATTTGGGGGGGCGCTTCGGGAAATGTCGCCAAAACGACCCTCTTTTACTTTACCCTTTCCCCAAACTGTTTAGAATTGCTAATCAATCAATCTATAACCCCCTAAAGCCCAGCCAGTCGAGTTTTTCAGCCCCATGACTCAGCAGCTAGGTCCCACCGCCTTAACAAAAATTAACAAACTCATTTTTCCTAGAAGATAAACCTTTTTGGCATTCTCCAGAGTCTAAAATTGGGCTTTCTGGTAGCCAACTTAACTATAATCAATCATAATTATCAAGCTATAACTCATAACTCGACTTCCCTACTTATCCTTTATTCAAGTAGTAGGGAATCATCCCATAACATTGTTAAAACGGAGATTAAAGCGTGGATATTCTATCCAACACCGTCGCACTGTCGCGAATGCAATTTGCACTCACAGCCATCTTTCATATGTTGTGGCCGGTTCTTACTACAGGGCTAGGTATCTACCTAGTTATTATTGAAGGACTATGGCTGAAAACTCGCAACCCAGACTATTATTATCATGCCAGATTTTGGTCTAAATTTTACGTCCTCAACTTCGGCATAGGTGTCGCTAGTGGCATTCCTATGGAGTTTCAATTTGGCACTAATTGGGCTCCTTTATCAGAAGCTATTGGTAACTTTTTTGGTAGTGTGATTGGCTTCGAGGCATCATGGGCGTTTATGCTAGAAGCCGCATTTTTGGGAATTATGGTATTTGGTTGGGAGCGCGTTAACCCCACTATTCACTTTATTTCCACCATTCTTGTTGCTTTTGGTGCTAATCTTTCAACCTTTTGGATTTTGTCGGCTAATTCCTGGCTGCAAACCCCGGCAGGAGTGGAAATGGTGGATGGTAAATTTGTCGTGCTTGACTATTTTCAAGCCATCTTTAACCCCTTCATGTTCAACAGCTTTCTGCATATGTTCTTCGCAACATTAGAAACATCCCTATTTGTGATTGGTGGAATTAGTGCTTGGTATATCCTCAAAAAACGCAATCATCAGTTTTTCTCCAAATCCCTAAAAATTGCGATCGCTGCTACTATCGCTGTCGCACCAATGCAGCTTTATATAGGACATTTGAGTGGCGAACAAGTTTATCACTACCAACCCACTAAATTAGCCGCTATGGAGGCGCAGTGGGAAACTATCCCCGCTGGACAGTCTGCTGATTGGAGTTTGTTGGCTTTTCCTAACCCCCAGACCCAACAAAATGATTGGGAAATTACTATCCCGAATGGTTTAGGGTATATTCTGGAATTTAAAAAAGAATTATCCGAACCTGTCTTGGGTTTAAAAGAGTGGAAACCAGAAGATAGACCGCGTTTGTTGGGTTTGATTTACTACTCTTTTCGGATTATGATTGCTATTGGTTTCTTTCTAGCCGGACTTATGGCGGTTACCGTTATTCAGTGGTTACGGGGGAAACTTTCAGCCGACAATATTACTCAACAGGGTTGGTTAATGTGGGGTTGGATTATTTCCGCACCCCTGGGTTATATTGCGGTTGAGGCTGGCTGGACTGTCCGTTGTGTAGGACGACAACCTTGGACGGTTTATAATGAAATTCGCACCGTTGATGCTGCTTCTAATTTACCCCCGGAAAATGTCTTAACTACTTTGGTGGGTTTTGCTGTGGTTTATAGTTTGCTCTTCGTGACTGCGATTTATTTTGGGAGTCGAATTATCCGCCGTGGTCCGAATTTGGAGTTGGCTATTCCTGGTGGAGTTCGTCCGGCTTTTGATACTAGCCCCGGTCAGTTTTCCCCGGACGAAAGACCAGCAGAAACTCAAGGTTAACTCTGGTTTTATCTTACCCGAAAATTAGGGGCGATCGCTACATCGCCCCCACCCATCATCAAGTCATCACCCCGGAGAAGAATTAATGGAAACTTTGCAATATTTACTCCCTCAAGTCTGGTTTGGAATTTTGGCTTTATTCCTGTTTTTGTATGTGATGCTAGATGGCTTTGATTTGGGGGTGGGAATTTTGTCTATCACTTCCTCCAGCGAAAAACGCCGCAGCATCCTGATGACCAGTCTTAGTAATATTTGGGATGCTAATGAAACCTGGTTAGTGTTGATGGGGGGTAGTCTATTTGGCGCGTTTCCCCTGGCTTATAGCACTATTCTTAGCGCCCTATATGTGCCGATTTTTGTGATGATTTTTGGCTTAATTTTTAGGGCGGTAGCTTTTGAATTTCGCGAACAAGCTACTAATAAGTTATTCTGGAATTTTGCCTTTGGGGCGGGTAGTTTTCTGGCGGCTTTGGGTCAAGGTTTCGCCCTCGGTGGGGTTCTGGAAGGGATTAAGGTTGATGCTAACGGTCATTTTATTGGCACTACTTGGGATTGGTTACGTTTCCCAACTATAGTAGTAGCATTAACTTTGATTCAAGGATATGTTTTGATTGGGTCTACCTATCTAATTTGGAAGACTGAAGGCGAGTTACAAAAAACTCACTATCAAACTGCTAAACTTGCGGCTATTACTACTTTAATCGGCGCGATTATAATCACTGTGGTAACGCCGATTTTTTATGAATCAGCCCGCGATCGCTTATTTTCTCAACCCCTAGTTTATATCTTTTCCCTAATCCCGATTTTGGGAATAGCCTTAATTGGGTTATTACTCAGAAGTCTAACTCGTCAGGAAGAAAGAACCCCATTTATCTGGACAATTTTAATTTTTGTCCTCACTTTTTTGGGATTAGCAATGGTCGTTTTTCCCTATATTATCCCCCCGACAATTACCATTTATCAAGCGGCGGCTGACCCCAGTTCAATGGTGGTTATGATTATTTTTGTCGGTGCTTTAATTCCGGTGATGTTGTTTTACAACATTTATCAATACTTTGTCTTTCGTGGGAAAGTTACCGAGGCGGCTTATGAGGAATAGTCCCTAATAGTTAGGGAGTGTCTCACTCCCTAGATAAAATCACTATAATTATACCAGATACCCCGACCAACCGTTATAATAACCATCAAATCCTATTAATTTGTTAATTATGCGAAAATTCATCAAGTCCCTGTTGGTAACTACTTTGGGAAAATTAGTTACCACGGGTCTAATTACTGCGTTGGTGGTTATTTATGCTTCCCACCAGGTGACACATTTACACGCGGCGGAGTCTAAACACTTTCTCTGGTCTGTAGAAACTCCCCAAAATCAAGTTTATTTTTTGGGTTCTATTCATGTTTTGAGTGCAGATGATTATCCTTTACCCCAAGTAATGACTGATGCTTTTAATCAAGCTGATAATGTGGTATTTGAACTGAATATCAATGACCTGGAAAGTCTGGAAAGCCAAGATATTATGCTAGAAATAGCTACGCCGCCAGATGGTAAAACCTTGCTAGATTTAATCAGTGATGAAACTTATCATCTGGTTCAAAAAACCCTGGAAAAGTTGCAATATCCTATCCAAATATTTGCGAATTTTAAGCCGTGGTTTGTGTCGATGTCTTTGATGTCATTACAACTGCAAAATCTGGGTTTTGACCCGCTTTATGGTGTGGATAGATACTTTTTTGAGCAAGCGATCGCCCAAGACAAAACCATCATGAGTTTAGAAACCATGAGCGACCAACTCAAGATATTTGATAGCCTGTCCTGGGAACAACAGGATGAGATGCTCAGACAAACCCTCAAAGAAATTGACACCTTAGAAAACTCATTTCAACAAATGCTACAGGCTTGGAAGTCGGGAGACAAACAGACTTTAGAAAATTTGATAATTACTGGCTTTAAAGATTATCCAGAATTGGGAAATCGCCTTTTTCGCGATCGCCACATTAAATGGATGACCGAAATACAGAAGTTTTTAGAAGATGATAAAAACTATTTGGTCGTCGTTGGTGCTGGTCATTTAGTGGGAGAAGATAGTATCATCCAAATGTTGCGCGACCAAGGTTATTCAGTCCAACAACAATAACCACAGCTCAGGAAATAAAAAAAGCGGGTAATTAACCCGCCCAATTAACTATTATAGCGGTTCGGTGGATTGGTGAGGTACTTTTCAAAGCCCCCTTCGACAAGCTCAGGACAAGCCTCTCCCGTATGGGAGAGGGGTTTGGGGTGTAGACGCGCAGCGGCTTCTCTTTGAGCGGGCTGTACCTTATGGATATGAGAAACGCTATAACTATTGAGAGTCAATCAAACCCCAATTATCCTTGAGAACCCGGAACCCGACAACCAATGATAATTTCCTGGGTTCTGGGGTAGTTATTGAGAAGTTGATAAAAAAGCTGTGAATTAAAACTTCTGGGGTCAGATCTATGACCAGATCTATCAACAGCTTGATGGGTAGTAATGCGGTCATTAGGAACCCCTGTGCGGGAAACTAACCAAGCCAAAGACTGATATTGAGCCATAGTATATCCACTGTGGCTAGACCCGTTATTCATGCCATCTACGGGCGTTTCCAGGGAAACATGATAAGCAAAATTATTGACAGAAGCGGGATATTTAGGATGAGTCCTGACGGCTTCTTCACCGCGACGACCAACAAAGACAGAATTTCCCGCGCCAAAAGCCCTTAAATCGGGAGGGACAATATAAACAATATCCCCATTGAGGGTAATTAAGGTATGGTAACTGGCTTGATTATCTTCGGAAGTGTGGCGAGTGCGGAAAAAATTAATGGCATTTTGACTGGTGGTAACAGTTTCGTGGAGGACAATAATTGGCTGATTATTGTTCAGTTGACCATTGATATCATAGACAAACCGCTGGCCGTAGTTAGTCTGATTGGCGATCGCCTGATATTCTTGAGGAGTATGACCAGAGTAATTTTGAGTTAAGGGACGACGAAACCGCGTCAAAGGTGCTGGCTGTTCAATAGGGGGACCCACCTGGGTAGAAGCCACAGCTACATTAGTAGTAGGTCTAACCCCACAGGTAGGCTGCAATTCTAAATTAACATTAGCCACTTCCTCGGCTACCACCAGTCCCCCAGTAGACAAAACCATAGGAACCGCCAAAGCCACCACAAACATGATCAACAGCAAAACCGGGGTAAATTTTAACTTCATCTAAACAACCGCAAACCATGAATAAGGGAATTTTCAACAGTTTAATCCAAATATTCAGGATAAGCGATCGAGATCTTAAAGTTTGCCTAAAGGCTGAACCGGAAACTCCCAACAGTTCCCTACAATAGAAGCCAAGGCTACAGTATCGACATCGACTCAGCCTGAACTCAACGGAGAATTTAACTTATGGTACAGACAGCAAGCGGTCAAATGCAGCCAGATCCCCTAGGTTTAGATAGAGGATACTACTTAGATCGCGACTGTACAACCCTATCGCGGCACGTTTTACAGCAACTCCAAAGTTTCGGTCCAGATGCTCAAGATATTAGCGCCCTGATGAACCGCATTGGACTAGCGGGGAAACTGATCGCCCGTCGTCTGTCAAGGGCGGGGTTGGTAGAAGGAACCCTAGGATTTACGGGAGAAGTGAATATCCAGGGGGAAGAAGTGAAACAAATGGATTTTTTCTCGAATGCAGTTTTTATCTCGACCTTCAAACAAAGCGGCTTAGTGTGTCGCCTAGCTTCCGAAGAAATGGATAAACCCTACTACATCCCGGAAAACTGCCCCATCGGACGCTATACTCTGCTTTATGACCCCCTAGATGGTTCCTCTAACCTGGATGTTAATATGAATGTGGGTTCCATCTTCGCGATCCGTCAACAGGAAGGTTACGACGAAGAAGGAGAAGCCCTAGACTTATTGCAAGACGGTCATAAACAAATCGCTGCTGGATACATCCTATATGGTCCTAGCACGCTCCTGGTTTACTCAATTGGTACGGGGGTTCATTCATTCACTTTAGACCCCAGTCTGGGGGAATTTATCCTGGCTGAGGAAAACATCAAAGTTCCCGAACATGGTCCGGTCTACAGTGTTAACGAAGGTAATTTTTGGCAGTGGGAGGAATGCTACCGAGACTATATCCGTTATGTTCACCGCCATGATGGCTACACAGCCCGCTATAGTGGGGCTTTGGTGGGAGATATTCACCGCATCCTCTGTCAGGGAGGAGTATTCCTATACCCGGGAACAGTGAAAAACCCTGATGGTAAATTGCGCCTATTATATGAGTCGGCACCAATGGCCTTTTTAATGGAACAGGCGGGGGGTCGCGCTAGTACGGGTAGTCAGGATATCTTAAATGTGGTTCCCGAAAAACTCCATCAACGCACGCCTCTGATTATTGGTAGTAAAGAGGATGTAGGTTTAGTGGAGTCATTTATAAGCGATCGCAAACGTCGCGAAACGGAAACTTAGATCAATAATAAAATCCGGCAACCTCTGTTAACTTAATTATTCACGACAGCCTAGATGGTTACACTCTCAGAAAATCCCCTCCGCGTTGGTCTACAACAAGACCGCATTCCCGAACCCCAAATTTTAGTAATTTTCGGGGCTTCCGGCGATTTAACCCAGCGTAAGCTAGTTCCCGCCATTTATCAAATGCACCTCGAACGTAAGTTACCCCCAGAATTAACCATTGTTGGGGTAGCACGCCGAGACTGGACTGATGACTATTTTCGTGAGCATCTTCGACAGGGTATTGAAGAATTTGGCGGCGGGCTACAATCGGAAAAAATATGGCATAACTTCGCCCAAGGCTTATACTACTGTTCCGGTAATATGGACGAACCGGAAAGCTACCAAAAGCTAAAATCCCTTTTGGCTGAATTAGACTCGAAACGCCTAACCCGTGGAAATCGGGTATTTTATCTATCGGTGGCTCCTAGATTTTTTGGAGAAGCAGCCCAACAACTGGGACAAGCCGGAATGTTGGAAGACCCCAAAAAGCAACGCCTAGTTATTGAAAAGCCTTTTGGTCGTGACCTGGGTTCGGCGCAAGTCCTTAACCGGGTGGTGCGTAATGTCTGCACTGAGGAGCAAGTTTACCGTATTGACCACTACCTCGGTAAGGAAACAGTACAGAATTTGATGGTGTTTCGGTTCGCTAACGCTATTTTTGAACCGTTGTGGAATCGTCAGTTTGTTGATCATGTACAAATAACGGTGGCGGAAACTGTAGGCTTGGAAGGACGAGCGGGATATTATGAAACGGCTGGGGCGCTGCGGGATATGGTACAAAACCATTTGATGCAGTTATTCTCGCTCACGGCTATGGAACCCCCTAACTCTTTGGATGCTGATAGTATCCGCACGGAAAAGGTTAAGGTGGTACAAGCTACCCGTCTGGCAGATTTTAATAACCTAGAAACAGCAGCAGTCCGAGGACAATATATCAAGGGATGGATGAATGGTCAGCAGGTTCCGGGCTATCGTGACGAAGATGGCGCATCACCAGAGTCTACTACGCCTACCTATGCGGCTTTGAAACTTAGTGTTGATAATTGGCGCTGGAAGGGTGTACCTTTTTACCTGCGTACTGGTAAGCGAATGCCTAAGAAGGTTACGGAAATCGCTATTCAGTTTAAGGAAGTGCCTTTTTTAATGTTCCAATCTGCTGCTAAACAGGCTAATCCTAATGTGTTGGCGCTGCGAATTCAGCCGAATGAAGGGATTTCGATGCGGTTTGAGGTGAAAACTCCGGGAAATTCCCTCAGAACTCGCTCGGTGGATATGGATTTCCGCTATGATACGGCTTTTGGTAAGCCTAGCACTGATGCTTATGCTAGGTTATTGATTGACTGTATGCTGGGAGACCAAACTCTATTTACGCGAGGGGATGAGGTGGAAGCGTCCTGGCGGGTTCTAACTCCGGTATTGGAAGCCTGGGATGCTCCGGCGAAGCCAGATAGTATCCCTTTCTATGAGGCGGGAACCTGGGAACCTGTGGAGGCGGAACTATTGCTTAACCGGGATGGTCGCCGTTGGCGTAGGCTTTGATATTTGGGTCTATCTATAACTTTTGTTCGCGTTCAATCAATAAGCTACTGAGTTAAATATGAATACACCACTTGTTGCACTCCAGAAACCAAAGGATATTTCTCTGAGTGAAATTGAGGCAGAACTTAATAGCATCTGGCTTAGTCAAAGTTTCGGTCAGGGTAAAACGGCGGCGATCGCTACTAGGGCGGCTACTTTTAGCATGGTGATCTATGAACCGGAGGAGTTTCAGCAACTCCTGGGGGGTCTCGGCTTTTATAAAGGGGCGATCGATGGTATTCATGGTACGGAGACCCGTGATGCTGTTCGTGATGCTCAAAAGGCTTATCAATTGCCGATTACGGGTCGGGTAGATTCGGATACCCTGGAACACCTACGCACTGAGTTTGCTAAACTTTCCCCAGAACAGCGGGTGATTAGAAATATTGATGCTCGTGGATTTAGCATCAGCGAAACTATTGCTAACCAAAATCCCTGCCGCATTATCACTCTCTGTCCGACTTGGGGAGAAGATACGGGAGTTACGGCCCAGGTTTCTGCCTATTGTCCCCTACAAAACAACAAGGAAGAGGGTTTAATCTGTTGTGAATATGTCACCCTCCGAGGCACTAAGGCGGCTTTGGAAAGGGTTAGTAATGTGGTCACATCTTTATTAATTCCCGATTTGCCTAAGTTTGTCTGGTGGAAGGCTACCCCTAACCCGGAACAAGAATTGTTTAAGCATTTGTCCTGTTGCAGTAATTGTGTGATTGTCGATTCCTGTTATTTCAGCGACCCTGAATCGGAATTACTCAAAATGCAGGAACTGGTTGACCAAGAAACCTATATTGCTGATTTGAATTGGCATCGTCTCTCGCCTTGGCAGGAGTTGACAGCGGCTACTTTTGACCCCCCAGAACGTCGGATGTATCTTGGGGATATTGACCATATTACCCTCGACTATGAAAAGGGTAATGCGGCTCAGGCTTTGATGTTCCTCGGTTGGTTTGCTAGTCGTTTGCAGTGGGAACCTCTGGAGTTTACTGAGTCGGGGGGAGACTATGACCTGAAGCACGTTAAGTTCCGTGGTCCTGATAATCAGGAGATTATTGGGGAACTCGCTGCTATTCCTATGGCAGATACTGGGGAAATTCCGGGCGATTTGGTGGGTGTGCGCCTGACTTCTACTAATCCCAAGGCTAATTGCTGCACTATTCTATGTTCGGAAACTACTGGCTGTATGCGTATGGAGGCGGGGGGTAGCGCCCAGTCGTGTCAGACTGAACAAGTGACTTCGGTGACAGACCAAAAAGCAGAATATCTGATGGCGCAACAGCTACAACGCTGGGGCCGAGATGTTTTGTATGAGGAAAGCCTGGCGGCGGTATCTGCAATTCTCAATCTGCGCTAGGTTTTGGTATAATCGGTTACTTTAAGGATGACTGGGATACTATAAAATCGGTCTGTGTTTTGGGGTTTGGTGTTGCTGGCGATCGCTTTTGTCACAAAATGGAGGCGATCGCCTCACACTTACTTTCAAAAATACCCATATTTTTAAGTATTAAAAATCCTGGTTTAATTGGAAGCCAGCCAGCCAGAGGTTGGCAAGACTACGGAAAGCATCTACAATATAGCGCGAATTTACATTGATATCATCAGAGGTGTCTGAATATGTATTCCCATAAAGATAATTCCCCGGAAACCCCGGAAAATGAACCACTTATCCCTCAGCAAAATGTCAATAATTCCACGACTACCTCAGAAATGTCCCCGGCGCTCAAAACTGGGTCTATTGTAGCCCTAATTGCGGTGGTGATGATGGCGGTGGTTGGGTCGCTGATGGTTAGTCCTGACCCAGCTACCACAACCACAACTCAGTCGGAAGAAGAGACGACTATGGCGACCGAATCTGAGGGTAGTATGGAAGTGGTGACTACTCCCGCCGCCTCTGTGGTGGAAGAAACGGCAGAAACTACTCCAGAGGAAACAACAGCAGCGACAACTACTGATGCACCAGAAACGGCGGCGACTCCGGCACCAGTAGAGGAGACAACGGCGACGGAGACAACAGAAACTCCTGATGCGATCGCTTCTGAACCTCAGACCCCAGAAACTACGGAGGATATTACTGCTACGACTCCAGAAACGACTCCAGAAACTACACCAGAAACTACAGCAGTATCAGAGTCCCCGGAAACTGAAGCAGCCATGACTCCTGACCCAACTCCTACGGCTGAGATGACCACGGGAAACGAGGTGGCGGCAGCTCCTGAGACGACGGTGAATATTGAAGAATTGAATAATATTATTTACGATAAAATTGACCGGGCTTGGACTGTGAAAGGAACCCCGGTTCCTACGGCGGTCAGTTATATGGTGACAGTGACTCCGACGGGGGCGATCGCTGAATTTGAACCTAAGTCTTCTGAGGCTTCCGAAAACGTTGATAATACCCCTCTACCTGCTCTAGTGGAATCTGATGCTATGGCGGCGGAAACTTCGGGTCAGACAGTGGTATTTGAGGTGGTATTTACAGATAGGGGGGTTTTGGAGGTGAGACCTTCTCAGCAATGATAGCCTGGCTTTAGCGATCGGGTTTTGTACATAATGGGAGTATGGAAATTTTTAGCAAAACCTCCCAAATGCCAGAAACCCAGCCACCCCAACCACAAACGACTTCCGATCAATCTCGGTGTGTCCTGGTTTGTCAGCATCAGTCCTGCTTGCGGAATGGTTCCCAGGAGACTCTGAAAGCCTTTGAGGATGCAGATATCCCTAATGTGAAGGTGGAGGCTAGTGGCTGTCTAGGACAGTGTAATATAGGTCCGACGGTGCGGGTAATTCCCGATGAGACTTGGTACTATCGAGTTCAACCGGAGGATGTTCAGGCGATCGCCAGCCAACATTTACAGGGAGGAAAACCTGTCCAGGAAAAACTCAATCCTAGGATACATCCTCAGTTCAATTTTTAAGCCGGGTAACATCAGATAACCATTTTTCTAAGCGATCGCCTAAAGCTGCTAAGGAATATTCCTTTTCGGCTACAGCGCGACATTGGCGGCGGTCAATTTGCTCTAATTTGGCGATCGCATCGACCAAACCCGTTACGCTGTCGGGTTCAACTAGCCAACCCGTTTCACCATCTCGGACAATTTCGGCGGGTCCTCCCCGTCGATAACTAATCACGGGAACCCCACAGGCTAAGGCTTCAATAGCGACATTTCCAAAGGCTTCTACCCAGCGATGAGTCATTAATAAACCCCGACATTGACGCAGACCCTGTTGTAGTTCATCTGTCTTCAAAAATCCCCGGTAATTTAAGGGTGCATTCGGATAAGTATTCAGGATATTTTGCCAATATTGATCATCCTGAATTTTGCCAAAAATTTCCAGAGGGATACCTGTTTGAGCCGCCGCCGCCACCGCATCCTCTAAGCCTTTTTCCGGGGAAATACGACCCATCCAAGCTAGTTGTTGATGGGGTTGCTCACAAAACTGATAGCGCTCCATTTCTAAGCCACTTCCTAAACAAGCATAGTCTAGGTCTGAACCAAAGGTGGCGGCTTGGGTATGGCTATGAAATCCGACAGTCCCCGGAAACTGTTTCATCACCTGACCAACTATCTGATCTAAGGCGGAAATTAGGGAAGCCATACTGACCCAATGAGCGATGGGAGTATCGAAAAAGGGGGTGAGATAAAATGGTAACCAATCAAAGGCACAATTGACAATTGCATGATAGTTTGTCTGTACCTGTCGCCCATATTCCCACATATTTCCTAACACAGAATTTTCGGGTATGGTAATCAGAGAATCTCGGTCTTGATTTTGGGCGATCGGTTGTAGTTCCCCCGGAATTTCTATAATTGATAGGGACTCTAACACTGACCCAGAAGGCGCAACAACGGTTATATCATGACCTCGGCTTTTTAAGGCTTTTGCCATATTCAATAATGTTAATTCGACTCCCCCACCTAATCCTGAACCTAGGGGACCTACGGGGGTTGATATAAATAGTAATTTCCAGCTTGTTGGAGTCATATTATTAGTTGATTAACTCGAGTAATTTTGTGCTATAATTAGTCCGATGCACTGTGACGGCAGAGGCGATCGCTTCCCGTCCCTTTGGGTAGCTGTAAACAGATGAAAACTAACCGCCCTGGGATAGGTTTATGGGCGTATCGTCTGGGGCTAGGAATATCGAACATAGGGCTAGGGCTTGATTACTGCATTTCCTTGTATTTTAATCGTTTTCCTTTGCGACGTAGATAACGTTTGATTTCGATTTCTGATGTAACCCAAGTATTCATTTCTTCATCCCAATAAAATTTTAGGGTCTGGCGAATACGCAAAGTTCTGACCCGTTGGTGAGATACTCCTAAAATCCGCATTACATCAGACTGTCGGAATTTGGGCACATTATTGAGGTAAGAGGTTCTGGCTTCGGGTTCATCTTCATCACATACCGATTCCCATAGATGGTGAATACTATTAAGAATCGCTTGAGAAGGTTCACCGCGACCATTTTCCCAACGATTGACACTACCACGAGACACCCCAAGTTTTTGGGCTAACCCTTCTTGGGATAAATGCAGTCTCCGTCTCAAGGTTCGCATCAAGATCTGGAGATTCGATTCAATCTCTGACATTAGCTTTCAACTGTGGTTTGCTTTAGTGTACAGTTTAGCCTGAACGTCTCGCACACAACCATTAAGACTATCAAATATATGATACCTTGGCGTTAAACGTTAATTTTGTTTAAGAATCTAGTCCATTCACCTTGTGGACTAAATCGGCGGGCTGGATTTGTTCATAATATTCAAAGGGTTGATGAATCCAGGGATTATTACTCAGAAAATCCACATAATAATCGGGGACAAAGGTAGAACAACTTTTATACCAGATTACTCCTGTACGAATTTCCGTAATCTCATCAGGGTAGTGTTCTGTTAACCAAACCATCGAACGTTGAAGACTAATCCCAGAATCAGTTAAATCATCTACTAACAAAATGCGATCGCCCAAATTTTCTGTAGTCATGCTAAGATGATGGGCGATATGAAGTTCTCCTCGGATTTTTCCCCCCGGTCCGCCATAGGAAGAAGCCGCCAAAATCCCTAGGGGTACATCATAAATACGCGAGAGTATATCCCCAACTCGTAGCCCTCCCCTAGCCAGACAAATAATCTGATTAAACTCCCACTGGGATTGATATATTTTAGCTGCTAAAACTTCGATTTTTTGGTGATATTCAGACCAAGAAATATATAAGTCACTCATGGATAATTGACCATTAATATATTGATAATTATCTGATTAATTGCAGTTAAACAGCATCCCAGAGGTTGGATATTAGCATTGAAGCGAGGAACCTAATAGAGTTAGCCAGAACCCCAAGGGGAGAGTTAATCAATTCCCCTCAGTGCTGGCTTAGTCCCTGTTGCCTCCCTGAGAATCGGGAGTTATTCAAGCTCCTAAATAACCCAATTTTTGTAAACTTTGAATCACCTTATCAACACTTTCCGAAAGTTCTTCGAGGTCGGTGCGACATTCAATCTCAGGATTTAGGGGAGATTCGTAGGGGTCATCAATACCAGTAAAGCCTTTAATTTCACCAGCCCTAGCCCGTTGATAGAGTCCTTTAACATCCCTTTCTTCACAAACATTTAAGGGCGCATTAACAAAGACTTCGACAAAATCACCAATCCGTTGACGGACTTCCTCACGAATTTCTCGATAGGGAGAAATTGCCGAAACAAATACAATCACACCGTTGCGAGTTAACAAATGAGAAACAAAGCCAATGCGGCGAATATTCTCATCGCGGTCTTCTTTGCTAAACCCTAAGCCTTTGGTTAAGTTAGTGCGGACGATATCCCCATCTAAAATTTCTAATTTATATCCCTGAGATTTCAGCTTTTCGGCTACAGCTTGACTAATGGTGGTTTTACCCGCGCCACTCAAGCCTGTAAACCAGACTGTTACACCTCTTTGCTCCATTGATTGAGTTTCTCCTGTCAATATTATGATTGATCTAAAATATGCGCCCCGTATCATAGAGGTGGAGCCTGTTCAAAACTCCCCGCCCAATATAATAGAGTAGTTGTTGACATTTTGATCATGAAATTCAACCAGTTGGCCAGGCTGTGAGCAGGTATTTATGGCAATTTTGGGAATGGTGAGTAGGAGTGGGGGAAAATTCCCCCAATAGTTCAACTCTAACGGCGAGCAATTCCTTCTTGGCGCGCAGTATGGGAGACGGCTGCAGCTACAGCGATCGCCACACGCTTATCAAAAACGGAGGGGACAATATTTTCAGGGCTCAACTCATTAGCTGTCACCAAAGCAGCGATCGCCGCCGCCGCTTCCAAATACATACTCATAGTCAGAGTGGAAGCCCGACAGTCCAAAGCCCCCCGGAAAATGCCAGGAAATGCCAAAACATTATTGATTTGATTAGCATAATCACTGCGTCCGGTAGCAATGATCGCCACATCATCAGTGATTAATTCCGGCTGAATTTCAGGAATGGGGTTAGCCATAGCAAATACAATGGGATCACTAGCCATAGATTTAACCATTTCCCTGGTGATCACACCGGGAACACTGATCCCCATAAACACATCAGCCCCTTTCATAGCATCAGCAATAGTCCCAGATAACTCGACAGCAAATTCTTGTTTTTGGGGGGTGAGGTCCGATCGCCCCTTGGAGAGAATACCGTGAGAATCACACATCATAATTTGAGTAGCCCCAGCTTTTCGGAGAAGTCGGGCGATCGCAATTCCCGCAGCCCCCGCCCCATTTAAAACAATCTTGACCTCCTCTATGGATTTGTTAACCAACTTCAGGGCATTGATTAAAGCAGCTAAACTGACAATAGCCGTACCATGTTGGTCATCGTGAAATATGGGAATATCAAGAATTTCTCGCAGTCGCGCTTCAATCTCAAAACAGCGAGGGGCGGCGATATCCTCTAAATTGATGCCACCAAACACCGGGGCGATATTTTTGACGGTTTCTACGATCGCATCAGGGTCTTGAGTATCCAGACAGATAGGAAAGGCATCAATATCGGCAAATTCCTTGAACAGCATAGCCTTACCTTCCATGACAGGTAAAGCCCCTCCGGGTCCTAAATTTCCCAGACCCAAAACTGCACTACCATCGGTGACAATGGCGACGGTATTTTGTTTAATGGTGAGATTATAGACCTGTTCTGGGTCATCGGCGATCGCCCGACAAATGCGACCCACACCGGGAGTATAAGCCATGGCTAGGTCGCTTTGGGATTTAAGGGGGATTTTGCTATGAATGCTAATTTTGCCGCTGCGATGTAGGTTAAAAGTGCGATCGTAAACTTTCAGCAGCTTTGATTCGGGTAGATTTTTGACCGATTCGATAATTTGCTCGGCGTGTTCTGTACTCGAAGCATCAACGGTGAACTCCCTGACGGTGGTATGGAGAGTTTGTTCGATCAGATCAATCGGACCCATATTTCCCCCAGTATTGGCGATCGCCTGAACAACACTGGCCAGCTTACCCGCTTTATTGGGCAATTGTAAGCGCAGGGTGACACTAAAACTCGGATTTGGTGTGAGATTGACCATGCTGCAATAACCATAGAAGTTAAACCGTAGATTTTAGCTTGCTATGAGAAAATCTCGATATCTCCTTTGATACAAGTTTAATTAATCATCATTGAGTCAGGAAATCCAGATAATGCTTGTGTAGTTCACCGATAGCATAAAATCAGATTAGCTTTTTGGCTAATGTCCCATTCGCTGTCCTTCCACAAATGGGGAACCATGATCAAAATCAACTATTTTCCCAAGTTAGTCTGGGCGGTTGTCCTGAGTCTATCGGTGCTGGTTTCCGGCTGCGGAGATCTAACCACCAGCACGCCTGATACTGGTACTACCGGGGCTGTTCAACAGGTCGCAGATGCTCAACCTCTCCCTGGCGGTCAGTTTAACCGATATTTTCCCAGGGGTGCCGATGGCTATAGTGTTACCTTCCGCCAAGAAAAAGAGGGATTTGCTCAAGCGCAACTTTCTCGTGGTGGTGATGCTCTGGCGCTGCTATCGATTAATGATTTGGCTAATAACCCTAGCGCCGCCCGCAAGTTTCAGGAGTCTACCCAGAGAATTGGTGGATATCCGGCGGTGACTCAGGGTAGAAACACTACGGCGCTATTGGTAGGCGATCGCTTTCAGGTTAAGGTTCAATCTAGTTCTGAGTCTTTTACTCCCAGCGATCGTGAAGTCTGGTTACAAAATTTTAATCTCTCTGGTTTAGCACAATTACGTTAATCTGTCAAGTTTTTGGGAGCAAGGAGCCTGCATTGTGAGTAAGTCTATTATTGAATTGGTTGATGAACTCCCTACCGGTGGGATAACTGTGATGGTATTGCGGGGGCTAGATTTTGCGGTTCCTGGTCAGTGGGATAATTTGGTAGGTTTTGAAAATACCGTTAAAACTATCACTGGGGAGGATGATCCGGGTCTGATTCAGGATATCAGTGAGCGCGCCCTCTGGCTTTATAATGATAAATCTCAGGGCTATCAGCGCGCACTTTGGCTATATCAAACCATTGACAGTGCGGGGACGGCTTTGGGGACGGCGGCGCTGGCTAATAAAATTAGTCAGAATGTCAGTTTTCTCGGTTTTCTGGGGAACTTGACCCCCAAAGCTGATAAAGCACAGGCGATCGATTTATCTTTAAAGGTGGTCACTGAATTGGTGGCATTTTGCCAAATTAATGGCATTCCTGGGGATAGTATCGGCGATTTTGTCGCTTCTCTGGCTAACTATGGCGGCGAGTCTATCATGCGTATGGCGGCTTTGGTCTGTTTGGATGGGTTAATTCCTTTGGGTCCTGATTTTATTCAAAAGGGGTTGAGTATTATTGCGAATTTGACTCCCTCTGAATTGGAGAAAAGTGAGGGTTTTAAACGGATTAATCCCATGATTCCTGGGGGAGACCCAGACGGAAAGTTGCATTTTGTTCAGGAAAGTTTTAACTCGGTCACGGGTTGGATGAGTGGTTTTGTTAGCGATCATGAATTGACACCTTCTAAGGTAGTTAGCAACCTCCAGAGTTTTGTTGATATCGCTGACGATAAGTTGGATTATGTGGCGGCTTTCCTAGACATGACCACTAACTACTACACTCATACGGGTATTCAGACTCTGGCGCGACGTTTAGTTGAGCGTGCTTACGCTGAGATTTAACACTACCAAATTGGAGAGACAAGACACCCGCCTTGTCTCTACTTTCTCTGGTTTCCTCATACGGTAATTACTGGAATTGTACTCATCTCTAAAACGGCTTGAGAGACTGAATGTACCATGACCTTTTTACCGTTAGTGGATTTTTTACCAATCACTACATCAGTGACCCCGCGACTGGTGGCGGTTTTCATAATGGTTTCTGGGACTAATCCTGATAATACTAGAAATTCAAAGCGGATATCTGCTAGAAGTTGGTGGGCTTGTTTTTGTAGGTGTAATCTTCCGGGTTCGTCTACCACATTATCTACATATAAAACGATGATTTTACCATGGCTGCGCCGCGCTAGGTCGGCGGCTTTTAGTAATACAGAAGTGGATAGGGGTGATGGGTCTACAGCAGCTAAGAAAACTGGATGACCTTTAACGGCTACTTTGGTGGGGTCTACTTCTCCCTTTTCTAAGAGTTTGGGCGCAAATACTTGGGTAGACCAAGCACCCAAGGGGGCGGTTACTAGAATTGATAAGGCGGCGATCGCTAAAATTATTTCCCCTCCCTCAATTCCCGCCGCCAAGGGTAAAGCACCAATGGCTGCTTGTACGGTGGCTTTTGCCATATTTCCAGGTAATAAAAAGAGCTTTTCTTGGAGATTCCAATTACTCCCTAATGTGGATAAATACCAGCCTAGTCCTCTACCTATTATCAGACCAATTGCTAGTAACAATAAACCCGGTAACAAGACATCTCCTAAAACCTGTAACTGAATGGTAGCGCCCATTAGTACAAATAAAACAATTTCTGCTACAATCCACAAAACATCAAAGCCATTGCGGATTAATCGCGCTAGGGGAGCATCAAATTCAATTAAAAAGAATCCCATCGCCATTACGGCTAGATAGCCGGAGTAGTAGGGAAAGGTGTTGCTGAAAATTACCAGAAACAGTCCTAAACTGGCGGCGATGATGATGTCTTGAACTACGTTGCGCGTCCAGGTCTGCTTGACTAATACAAATACTAATAATCGCGCGGCTAGGAAACCTGCAGCTAATCCTAGGACGATTTCGAGGATTACTTGGAATGGTAGAATTTGTAAGGATGATAGGCTAATGAAACCTAGGTTAAGGGCTTCTGTGCTTCCTGAACTTAGGAAATTTAGCAGTAGGCTAAATACTAATAATAGCAGGACATCTGATAAGGCGCTACCTGTTAAAATGGCATCGGGAATGCCTTTGGCTACACCCCAGCCTAGGCTTTTGAGGCGCAACATTCCGGGGACAATAACGGCGGGTGATTCTGCGCCGACTACGCAGCCTAATAGTAGACCTGTCATGAAGTCAAAATTGAATAGGAATATTGAGGCGATCGCTACTACTAAGGCTTCTATGGCGGCGGGTAAAAATCCTAGCCGGAGGGCGACTGTTCCTTGTTGCGCTAGTTTGGAGCGATCGAGTCCTAGACCTGCTTTCATTAAAATAATCATTACGGCTACCAGTCGCAGATCATCGGCAGCTTCTAGGACTTCTGGACTAATTAAGTTGCCAAATTCGTTGCCCATGATAATGCCAATCAAAATCATGCCAATCAAAGGCGGCGCTCCTAATCTGCGGGCAAGTTCCCCAGCAAAAAAACCCATCACTAGGATTAATATGGCACTGGCTAACATCGTTTAAATTCCCTCTGTTCGGAAAATTGCATCCTATGCACATAATGTCGGTTTTGTCAATAGGTCTAAAAATGGCGATCGCTTTTGGCCTCAAAACTCGTGCATCGTGAATTTTAACTTGTGGTGAGAGAATAATTTAGGCGACGATATAATCAGGGTTGTAGCCTCTATTTTGGCATCAAGACAGAGTAACCCCTTGGATGCGATTTATCTGAGGATACCATAACCCCCATAATCTCGTCAACTTTTTGCGAGAGATTAGCAACAAAAATGTATTAATTCTTAACAATCTTTGGAATATTAAATCTATGGGGAGCTATAGATTAGGAAAACTGATGTGATTATCTGAGGGTGACTGTTGTGGAAGGTGGGGAGGTTTTTTGAGGGAAGGCGATCGCGATCGAATAGCGATAGAATACGTTTGGGTGAATTTTAACTCAGGAACTATCGATGTCAGAAGAAGAAAAGAAAAAACCGGCCGCCAAGGCGAAAAAGGAGAAACCCCCGGCAGTGGAGGATAAGCCGTTTCCAGAGTTTATCGAAAATCATTATATTCCGGCGGTTAAGAAAGCCCTGGAGGAACAGGGAATTACAGATCTCGATGTGGCATTCGTCAAGGCGAAGTTTCCGCCTAGCCTGCAAATTGCAGAAGATTGTTGGCAGGTGACGGGAAGCTGGCAAGGTGGGGCAAGGAAGTTCAATATCTACTTTCCCCAAGAGGATATTAAGGGTCAAAAGTTTTTTTCCTGGGCGGCTAATGGTACTCAACCATCGGCGATCGAGGGATTTTTGGGAGATGAGCGCCGGATTACTTTAGATTTGCTGGTGTTTGGGGTGGTTCAGCGCCTGAATGCTCAAAAATGGCTGGCGTTGAATTAGGCTTTAAGTTAGGCTTTAAGTTAGGCTTTGGAAGAACACAAATCGGAGTGACTCATTTATGGTTGATAAAGTAGAAAAAACTGAGGCAGAGTGGAAGCAACAGCTAACGCCAGAACAGTTCAAAGTCACCCGGAAAAAGGGAACTGAACGGGCTTTTACTGGCATATATTACGATAACAAAGAAAAGGGTGTTTATCGTTGTGTTTGCTGTGGTAATGAGTTATTCACCTCAGAAACCAAATATGATTCCGGTACGGGATGGCCAAGTTTTTGGGAACCTGTTTCCGAAAATAGTGTCCGATATGAACAAGATAATAGTTTGTTTATGCGCCGGGTAGAGGTACTCTGTGCTAAGTGTGATGCTCACCTAGGTCATGTTTTTGAGGATGGACCAAGACCGACAGGAAAGCGTTACTGCATGAATTCGGCTTCCCTAGACTTTCAAAAGGCTGACTAGGTTAATGGGTTTGTAGTAAGTCTCAGGGAGAATGTTTAAGATTATCCAGCCCGGTACTTTGGGGCTGGATTTTAATTTGATGGGGGTTCTAATTGAGTTTCAAGGCGCTAACAGGGACATCATCCCAAGACTCGACAGTGCGGAGTCTGGCTACCCAACCCATTTCCTTTTGAGTTTCCGTGAGATTGTTTTGGAAAGACTCATGACATTCCATAGCTTGAGTTTCGTCACAACAAGCAATACAAGAATAGATAATACCATTGGGATCTAGCTGTTCGTTGACCCAAATTTTCATAGTCGCCTCAGTTTGTGGATTGTCTAAATATAACGCTGCTGGAGGGGAAAAGGCAAGACAAGTCGGAAATCAGGCTGAGATAGGGGTACTATGTCTATTGATAAATGATTGGGGCGGGTTCACTTTTCACGACCATTAAGGTACGGTTTAACGTACCATAAAGGGAAACTAAAGCAGTTCGGTTATTGCCATATTCTCAGTGTTTAAAACCGAATCCACGACTGAGATAAATCGACTATTCTGTAAGACAAGAGGTAAGAGATAACCTCAAGTAAACCAGGATAGAAAACAGGAGAAAAGATTATGGCACTCGTTCGTTTTGGTTGGGAACCTTTCCGGGAAGTTGACACTCTGCAACGTCAAATGAATCACTTGTTTGATAGCTTAACTACTACTTCGGAAGATGTGGGTTCGGCATTTGTACCACCAGCCGAACTTCAGGAAACCCCAGAAGCCTTACATCTGAAATTAGAAGTTCCGGGAATGAATCGCGAAGATATTGATGTACAGGTAACGGCGGATTCTATTGCTATCAGTGGGGAACGGAAATTAGAAAGACACACGGAAGAAAAAGGAGTAACCCGCAGTGAGTTTCGCTATGGTAAATTCCGCCGGGTGATTCCTCTACCAATTCGGGTCCAAAATACTAATGTTCATGGAGAATATAAAGATGGCATTCTCAGCCTGACTCTCCCTAAAGCTGAGGAAGAAAAAAATCGGGTGGTTAAAGTCAATCTGGGTTAAATCAGTTATAATCTAGGTAGACTGGATGCTGATCAGGCTGGCTGATATGTACTCTGAACCCAGAAAAACAGCGACTAGACTGCTAATATAAGAGTTAATAAGTTGGGAATGGGTAAGTAAAGGTGATCTGGCTTTGAACCCAATTCCCAATTTTGTTATCTTGTAGATAAGCTAAGAAGGAGGTGCTTGCTGATGTCATCTAAAACGAACTATAAAGATTATTATGGGATTTTGGGGGTAGATAAGAATGCCAGTCAACAGGAGATCAAAAAAGCCTACCGGAACTTAGCGCGGAAATATCACCCTGATGTTAATCCTAACGATCGCACTGCGGAACAAAGATTTAAAGATATTAATGAAGCATACGAGGTTCTTGGCGATCGCGATAAACGACAGAAGTATGATCAATTTGGGAAATATTGGGACCCTTCTAGTGCGGGACCACCACCGGGAGGGGTGGGTGATTTTGACTTTAACCAATATGGTAATTTTGATGACTTTATTAATGAGTTACTAGGCAGGTTTGGGGGTAATCCTCGCCAGTCCTATGGCTATCCTAGTGGTGGCGGTTATAGTGCTTTTGATGAGTTTGGGGACTTTTTTGGTGGCGGTTATAGGGATTATGAACAAGTGCCTCCCCGCGATTTTACGGCGACATTACCTCTGACTTTTGCGGAGGCTTTTAATGGGGTGGAAAAGAAATTTAACTTGGATGGAGAAACGATTAAGGTAAAAATTCCCCCAGGGGCGAAGCCTGATAGTAAGATCCGCTTAAAAGGCAAGGGGGGAGTTAGTCCTACTTCTGGTAAAAGAGGGGATTTATATTTGACTGTTGAACTCGAAGCACATCCGTTTTTTCAGTTTGATGGAAACGATATAATTTGTGAGGTGGGAATTAGTCCAGAGGAGGCGGTTTTAGGGGCGGAAATTCAGGTTCCTACGCCGTCCGGTAAGGTGACAATGAAGGTTCCCCCAGGGGTGGCATCGGGACAGTCTCTGCGGCTGCGAGGTAAGGGTTGGCCGATTCCTAAAGGGGGGCGAGGTGATCAGATTGTGCGGTTAAAGGTGGTAGCCCCGAAAAGTTTAAGCGATCGCCAACGGCAATTATACCAAGAACTACAACAAATCAGCAGTTTTAACCCTCGTCAAAACCTAGAAAATTGGCTGAAGTAAAACAACTCACACAAAGGAGAAGCTATGAACTCTCAAACTACCTGGGAAAATTTGGTAATTAATCAAACCGGAGAGGTGCGTGACTGGGTGAAAAGGAAATTAATTGAATCGGAAAATATGGCATCTTATACCCGTCCGATTCGGAATTTTGAACGGGATGATTGGGAAAATGCCACAGTTGTCGATGTGGAAACTATCGCCTCTGAGGTGGTAGATAATAAACCAGAAAGGTTATGGCGCAAGGTGAATGGCTGGTTTAAAACAGCTAGTGATATTTTGTGGCCGGCAATCTAAAATATAATCAAATGCTTGTTGAGAGGCTGGTTAATGCAAGACAAAAAAGGATCTAACTTTTTGGGTCGGTTTGGCGGTTATGCGATCGCCATTGTGTTGAGTGTAGGGTTAACTTTAGGATTCCTGCGATTGTTTCCTGATTGGTTAACCCCTGTAGCCCAGGCGACCATTAAGCAGGAGGTGGTAAGGGGGTCAACTACCCCACCGGAAACGGTGGCGCTTGTCCCCCAAAGGGTCGGAAATTTTGTTTCCGATGCTGTCAATCGTGTGGGTCCGGCGGTGGTGCGATTGGATACAGAAAGGACTGTTTCTACTAATATTCCTCAACCTTTTTTTGATGATCCATTTTTCCGGCGTTTCTTCGGGGAAGATATGCCACAATTTCCCCGGGAATATCAACAACGGGGACAAGGTTCGGGTTTTATTGTGGACAGTAATGGCATGATTTTAACTAACGCCCATGTGGTCAGAGGTGCGGATAAAGTTACTGTCACGCTGCGAGATGGCCGCGAATTTCAAGGAGAAGTTAAGGGGGCTGATGAGCCTTCTGACTTAGCTGTGGTTAAGATTAATGGCAATAATTTACCTGTGGCTAAGTTGGGTAATTCGGCGGAAGTACAGGTGGGAGATTGGGCGATCGCTGTTGGTAATCCCCTGGGATTAGATAACACGGTGACTTTAGGAATTGTTAGCACTTTAAACCGTCCTAGTTCTCAGGTAGGAATCCCTGATAAACGCCTAGAATTTATCCAAACTGATGCAGCTATTAACCCTGGTAATTCGGGGGGACCCTTGTTAAATGAACAAGGGGAAGTAATTGGCATAAATACAGCGATTCGCGCCGATGGTCAAGGGATTGGTTTTGCCATTCCTATTGATACGGCTAAGGCTATTAAAGACAATTTAGCCAGGGGTGAAAGAATCCCTCATCCGTTTATTGGTATTCGGATGATTACTTTAACGCCAGAATTAGCTAAGGAATTTAATAGTGATCCTAACTCGATGGTGATGATTCCTGAAATTGAGGGAGTTTTGGTAGTGCAGGTTATTCCTGACAGTCCAGCCGCCAACGCCGGTTTACGTCGCGGTGATGTGGTGACTAAAATTGATGGTAAATCCATTACTCAAACAGACCAACTACAGAAGGTTGTCGAAAAAGCCCAAATTGGGAAGCCTTTAAGACTGGAAGTTAGGCGGGGAAATGCTACGGAACAAATCGCGGTGCGTCCTGGGGAACTACAGGATGCTAATGTGAGTCGGTAACACTGGGGCTATTCCCTAAGTTGATAATTCTGAAAGTGGCGATCGGGTAATGATTACGCGATCGCTACTTTTCGTGTTTTATAATAAAATCATCACATTAGCTGGGTTTATGAATAATGCTACCAAAATTCAAAAGACGACTTTTCCTCATTTTAGAAGTCTGGACTATCCATGATTCATTTAGTAAGATTTTCGATTTTTTTATTATTATTTTAATCGTCCTCAATGTCATCGCAGTTTCTTTAGCTACTGTGGCTGATTTTAGACAAAGATATTATGTTTTATTCCAAAACTTTGAATATTTTTCCATTGCTTCCTTTACCATCGAATATATTTTGAGGCTGTGGTCTTGTACAATCGATGAACATTATAAGCATCCATTTTGGGGACGAATTAAATATATGTTAACCCCTTTGGCTTTAATTGATTTAATAGCAGTTTTACCCTTTTTCTTGCCGATGATGATTCCCGATATGAGGGCGGCGCGTTTATTTAGATTAATTCGATTTTTGCGGTTTTTTAAATTAACTAGATATATGAAATCATTAAACATGATTAAAAGTGTTTTAAACAATAAAAAAGAAGAGTTAATCATGACCCTAGGAATGGTGATAATTTTGTTGTTTTTCTCCGGGAGTCTCATCTATTTTTTGGAAAATGAAGCCCAACCGGAACAGTTTGCTAATATTCCCTTAGCCATGTGGTGGGCGGTAGTGACATTAACCACCGTGGGATATGGTGATGTTTATCCCATTACCCCCTGGGGGAGATTATTGGGGGCGGTTCTAGCCATCACTGGTATTGGTATTATTGCACTTCCCGCAGGTATTATCGCCTCTGGCTTTGCGGAGGTAATTGAGGAAAGAAAAGCCCAAAAATATGAAGTCACCAGATTTATATGCCCCCACTGTGGTAAAATGATTAATAGTAATGACCTCAAAAATGCCCGTCATCGAATCAAAAAAGAGGAGATTATAGAAGAATGGGACTAGAAAGAAGAATGTCTAGGCAAATGTTTGACCCCACCGAAGTGGTGGAACTGCGCCAGATCTGTTTTACCCCTAATCGCATTTGGGAAGCCGGACAATATATGGTGGGTGAGTTGCCAGATATTGCCTTTGATATGGGATTAGTCGAAAGGCTGCCTCCTGTGCGTGGCAATAGTGCGGATATCGATACTATTAACCCCTCTGAACATTTATTCCCCGATTAAAAAATACGAGTTATGGTTAAAGATGCTTATGGGTGGATGCAGCGATCGCTTAATACTATTCACCAGGCTAATTGGTATCGTTCCGTTACACCCATTACGAGTCTTCCCGGTCCGATAATTACTGTAAATGGGCGAGAAATGCTCAATTTTGCGAGTAATGATTATTTAGGTTTAGCAGGAGATAAACGTCTAATAGAAGCCGCCATGAACGCGACCAGTGAGTGGGGAACAGGAACCACCGGCTCGCGACTTTTAACCGGACATCGGGAATTACACAGACAGCTAGAATTGGCGATCGCTCACCTGAAAAATACCGAAGATGCCATAGTTTTTAGTTCCGGTTATTTAGCTAATATTGGCACTATTAGCGCCATAGTTAATCAGCGAGATATCATTCTCTCTGATGAGTATAACCACTCCAGTTTAAAGATGGGGGCAAAACTCAGCGGTGCGACCGTTTTTAACTATCCCCACAACGACATTAATCACCTAACCAACCTGTTAAAAAATCATCGCCACCAATACCGCAGAAGTCTAATTATAACCGACACTCTGTTTAGCATGGATGGCGATTTATGCCCCCTACCACAATTAGTAGAACTCGCCCAAGATTTTGATAGTATGTTATTAGTCGATGAAGCCCACGCTACCGGAGTTTTTGGAAACACTGGCGCGGGTTGTGTCGAATACTTCGATTTAACCGGGACTCCCCTGTTACAAATGGGAACCCTAAGTAAGGCTTTAGGAAGTCTGGGAGGTTATGTAGCAGGTTCAGCCACAGCCATTGATTTTTTGCGAAACCGCGCCCCTAGTTGGATTTATACAACGGGTTTAACTCCAGCGGATACAGCAGCCGCTTTAACAGCAGTTAAAATTGTGCAACAAGAACCCCACCGACGCGCCCAATTATGGGAAAATGTGGCAACTATTCAGCAAAAATTAGGGAATATTGATAATTCTGAAAATCCCAATTTTTCCGGCTTTACCAGTTTTACTTCCCCGATTTTATGCTACCACCTAAAAAATGCAGCGATCGCTTTACAGGTAGCCCAAAAATTACAACAGCAGGGAATTTTTGCCCCCGCTATTCGCCCCCCCACCGTCACCACCAGCCGCCTGCGGATTTCCTTAATGGCAACCCATGAACCAGAACATATTGACAGATTGATAGAGTTTATGATGGCAATTTAAACGATTATCTGTTAAACTAATTAATGGCTAAATAGGAGTTAATGATGAGTAAGATTATTTTAATTACTGGAGTCAGTCGAGGTTTAGGTAGAGTTTTGACCGAGAGTTTTATTAATTTAGGGCATACCGTTATTGGTTGCGCCCGTTCCCCGGAACCCATAGACCTACTGAACCAACAATATGGAAAACCCCATGATTTTCAAGTAGTTAATGTCGAAGACCATCAATCAGTCGAAAATTGGGTTAACCACCTATTAAAAAATTATCCTGCCCCCGATATAGTTATTAATAACGCCGCCATTATTAATCCACTTGCGCCCCTGTGGGAAGTGCCACCCCATGAATTTAATCAGGTAATTGATGTCAATATTAAAGGAGTAGCAAATGTTATCCGTTATCTAGTCCCCGCCATGATTAAACGGGGTAGCGGTATCATCATTAACCTGAGTTCCGGTTGGGGGCGATCTACTTCTCCCCAGGTAGCCACCTATTGTACCTCAAAATGGGCGATCGAAGGGTTAACCCAAGCCCTCGCCCAGGAACTTCCCCCAGGGTTAGCAGCCATTCCCATGAGTCCGGGAATTATTCACACAGATATGTTAGAAATTTGTTATGGAGAAGATGCAGCCGCTTTTACTTCCCCACAGGAATGGGTGAAAAAAGCAGTTCCTTTTATTCTAGGACTGAGCCCCAAAAAAAATGGGGTTCCCGTAACTGTCCCCAATTAAATTATCAGCCATTTCCTTGAGTAATTATCAACCCATTGAGAACCTAAAATCGTGAAATATTCCCGCCCCTATTTAATCAAACTTATCCCCATAATTGGCATAACTGCCCTATTAAGTAGTTGTGCCAACAGTACCCTAGGAGACTCCTTACAACAATCTTTAGAAGCAGATCCACAACTGCAAGAAAATCAACCTTTTCAGGAATCTACTGATACCGAAAATCAGCAAATTTCCCCCCCGGATGATTTTCTCAAATTACCCGCTAATTTCCCCCAAGAAATCGCCATTTATCCCGGTTCCAGCTTACAAGATGTTACCCTCGCAGCCAGCGATACACAAAAAACTTCAACAGTTTGGGGAACCACCGACTCCATTGATTTAGTCAAAACCTACTATCAAAATAGATTGACATCAGATGGCTGGGAAATAGTTAGCAATAGCGACCAAGAAAGTGATGGTTTGTTGGTGGCGACTAAACAGGATTTACAGGTAACAATTAACCTGCAATTGGAGCAAGTATTAGAGGGAAAAACTAAGTTTTCTATAGACTATTCTCGCGACCCACAAGCGATCGCTTCTCAACCCGAAACTACCCCCTCCGAGTCCCCAGAGTCTCCTGACCCTACAGCTACCACTTCAAGTCCTACCCCAGAATCTGAAACTACTCCCACCCCTACCCCCACCACTTCTACAACTAGCGACATTCCCCAGGAATTAAAACAGTTTGCCATGGATGTCGCCCAAATAGGTATTTTTGAGCAAAATTTTCCTAATCCTAATCAAGCTATTACCAGGGGAGAATTTGCCCGCGCTTTAGTCCAAGCTAACAATAAAATTTATGCTGATATTCCCGGTAGACAAATTCGTTTAGCCATTTCTAGTAGTCAACCTGTATTTACCGATGTTCCCGCGAATCATCCCTATTTTTCCGAAATTCAAGGACTAGCTGAAGCTGGATTAATTCCTAGTTCTTTATCAGGGGATTCTACCGCCGTGCAATTCCGCCCAGATGCACCCTTAACCCGCGAGTATTTAATCCTTTGGAAAGTGCCCTTAGATACTCGCCAAGGCTTACCCCAAGGGACTGTAGATGCCGTTGAACAACGTTGGGGATTTCAGGATGCCTCGAAAATTAATAGTAATGCAATCAGGGCAATTTTAGCAGATTTTGATAACGGAGATAATGCTAATATTCGGCGCGTGTTTGGATTTACTACCCTATTTCAACCGCAAAAAACTGTCACTAGGGCGGAAGCAGCGACAGCTTTATGGTATTTTGGATTTCAAGGAGATGGACGAACCGTTAGAGAGATTTTAGAAGTTAATCAGACACCCGTTAGTTAAGCAGTTTTTTTGTTATGTGGAAACCAGAACTATTAGCCCCAGCCAAGAATTTAGAAAGATTACAAGTTGCTATTACCTATGGCGCAGATGCTGTCTATCTGGGCGGTCAAAATTATGGATTGCGGGCTAGGGCTGATAATTTTAGCCCCGAAGAATTACAGAGAGGTGTTACATTTGCTCATCAACAGGGTGCTAAAGTTTATGTAACTTTAAACGCTTTCCTTCATGATGAAGATTTTAGCGAATTTGGGGATTATTGTCAACTATTAGAACAGCTCAATGTGGATGCAGTCATTGTCTCCGATTTGGGAGTTATGCGAGTTATTAAAAACTGTTCTAATCTGAAAATTCACCTATCAACTCAGGCTTCCTGTTTAAATGGATATGCAGCGAGACTCTGGACGAGATTTGGGGTCGATCGCCTAATTTTAGGTAGGGAAGTTAGCATCCCCGAAGCTGGTCAAATTCGGGCTAAATTCTCAGCCGAAAATCCCCAGAAAGCGCCCTTAGAAATAGAGATGTTTATTCATGGGGCGATGTGTATGGCATATTCTGGACATTGTACCATTTCTAATTATACCGCCGGACGGGATTCTAACCGAGGTGGATGTATTCAATCCTGTCGCCTTCCTTATCAACTATCTTCTGAGGCTTCCCCAATTACCTTTATGTCCTCCAAAGATTTGTGGGGTATCTATCAGGTGGGTGATTTTTTCAAACATCACATTTGTTCCCTAAAAATTGAAGGACGGATGAAATCATCCTTTTATGTAGCGATGACTTGTAAAGCCTATCGTCGGGCGATTGATGCTTATTCTCAAGGTGAGTTAACCCCGGAATTATTGCAGGAAATAGCGGCAGATTTACAGTCAATTCCCCATAGGGATTATTTTTCTGGTTCCCTAGAAACGGCGGCGGGTGATGGTTCGGTTTTTGAGCAAGCCGCCGGAAATAATACCGGAACTCATGATTATTTAGGGATGGTTTTAGATACGACTGAAGAGGCGATCGCTATCAAATTGGTAGAACCTTTATCTGTGGGAGATAAAGTCGAGTTTATCCTTCCTCATAGTCAGCCCATTAATTATCAAGTTAATCGCTTATTTTCCGTCGTGGGTGAGGAGATTAATTGTATGCGAAAAGATGGGATTGTTTGTATCCCCAAAGTCCCCAAATTGGCGCAAGTTAACCAACTGCATTTGCTGAGATTATCTCCATCTAAAGTGGAAATAACAGCCCCATACTCTATGGTTACTGGTAGTTAATTAGGGAATAATTGATGCTATTTAATACTTTTGTGGGTAGTTTAGAGGACTTAGATAGATGCGCTAGGGTAGCTAATTTAGGGGAGGTTTTATTAGAACCTTTTTTATTGGCTAGACAGGGAAAGTTAACCGAGCCAGAGGCGTTTTTTCTGGCGGAAGAGGCGAAAAAGCGGGGGTTGCGTCCGGTTTTGGTCTGGGATATTTTAATGACCGAAGGGGTGATGATGCAAATTGTCGATCGCCTCTGTTATTGGGATCTCCTAAATTTTGCCGCTATTCGAGTATGTGATCCTGGCGCGGCGGAATGGTTAATGGTTCATTATCCCCAATTACCTATTCAGTTAATTGTAGAGACAGGAAATCATAATTTTGAGGCGTTAATAGGATGGTGTCAACTGTTCGCTGGATGTTTAGAACGTCTGATTTTATCAACTGAAATTCCCGAAAATAAGTTAATTGAATATTGCCAGAAATTACCTGTACCCTGTGAAGTATTGGGGGTGGGGAGAATTTTGCTTTTTTACTCACCCCGATCGCTATTAGCTGAACATATATCAGAGGAGAATAATCAAGGTTTTATTGAAGTGAAAGCTATGGCTGAAGAAAATGGCGATCGCCCCCTTCCTGCGGTAGAAACTCACCAGGGAACTTTTCTATTTTTAGATAAAGATTGGTTTATTTTAGATCAACTAGAGGGACTAGAAAAGGCGGGTTTACATAGCCTGCGCCTAGACCTCAGACACTTCGGAAAAAATGGTAATTTAGCCCCAGATATTGACCAGATATGTGAGCAGATTTTCACCGACCCAGTAACCCTTAAAAAAAATTGGCAGACCGAAGCGCGATCGCCATTTTTTAAAGCTAATCGCACCACCTCTATTTTCTCCCGAATGAAGTCAAAATCCAAAATTTCCCATTATCGCAATGATTCATGTGTCGCCGAAGTTTTGGGGGGAGAAAGTGGTAAATATATCGTTTTCCAAGTCCTACGTCCTTTTGATATATCCGAAATTAATCAAGTGGTAATTCCCACCGGAGAAAAAGTTGATATTCCTGAAACTGTGACATTTAAAAATCTCCAAGGAGACCCAATCAAAAAAGGCGATCGTGACCAAATTATCATCACCGACTGGATTAAAAAAGTTACCCCAGGTAGTTTAATTTTACGCAATTAATCCTAGGTATGGTCAGCCATAAATTTCAGTTTAAACAGTTTACCATTTTTCAGGATCGCTGTGGGATGAAAGTCGGCACAGACGGGGTAATATTAGGAACCTGGACAGATGTAAAATCTGTCGATAATATCTTAGATATTGGGACGGGAAGCGGATTAATTGCTTTAATCTTAGCCCAACGTTCACCAGCGAAAATTGATGCTGTAGAAATTGATAGAGATGCTTATATACAAGCCAGTGAAAATATAGCTAATTCCCCTTGGCGATCGCGCCTAAAAATTCATCATAATTCTATCCAACAATATGCGGATTTCTGTGATATACAATACGATTTAATCATTTCTAATCCCCCCTTTTTTGCCAATGCTTATAAACCCAATAATCATCAAATAGCCCTCGCCAAACATAGCGACAGCCTCTCCCAGCTAGATATTTTACAAGTAACGACCAAATTATTAAAACCCACCGGGAAACTAGCAATAATTTATCCCACAGCAGCCGCCATCAACTTTCAAGACATAGCCCCAACCTTCGGATTATATTGCGATCGTCAATTGTTAATCAAACCCACAGCCACACATTCCGTTAAACGCATCATTATGGAATTAAGCAAACATCAAAAACCCTGCCAGACACACACCTTAATAATTGAAAAATACCGACACATTTACAGTGATGAATTTATCGCATTAATCCGTGATTTTTATTTGAAATATTGAAGTCTCTAATTATCATTATATGAATAGTAAGATAACTCATGGTATAATTAGAGCAAGGTTGTCAATTCCTGGGGTTATCAACATGGTAAAAATACTCGATATTTCCGTTGGTCTACACTCCCAACTCCCCACTTGGCCAGGAGGTTTAAACTTTCAACTAGAGTCTACCAAAACCATTGACCAACATGGGGTAAATGTTTCTAAAATGGCAAGCAGCGTTCATGTGGGAACCCATGTAGATGCTCCCTCTCATTTTATTAATGGTGGTCTTACTGTCGAACAACTATCATTAGAGACGTTAATCGGGCGGGCTTTAGTAATTTCAGTGGCTGATGTTACCGAAATTACTGCTAATTTATTAAATAAATTAAACATCCCCAAAGACACGGAAAGAATCTTATTTAAAACTGCTAATTCTCAGCTTTGGGAGCGAGGAATATCGGAATTTAAACAAGATTATGTTGCCTTAACTGCTGATGCCGCCCAATGGGTAGTTGATGCTGGTATTCAATTAGTCGGTGTTGATTATCTGTCAGTTCAAAGGTTTAATGATAGTCCCTTAACTCATGAAATATTACTGACTGCAGGAGTGGTTATTTTAGAAGGCATTAATTTAGCGGAAATTGCACCTGGAGAATATCAGTTAATTTGTCTACCTTTAAAAATTATCGGGTCAGAGGGTGCGCCAGCTAGGGCGGTTTTATTGCCATATAACTGTAGCAATGGCTAAGATACCAAAACTGATAATTATTAGCCCAGATACTCGATTAACCCATTGAAAAATAGTAGAATTTAAGCGATCGCGAAATAATTCAATGAACCCCACCAACAGTAACCACCAGAGGGCGGAACCCCAAAATACTCCTAACACTAACAACGTGGCATCAAAATAGTTATTGGTTTCCCCTAAACCCAAGCCAGAAAAAATAGCAATAAACCCTAAAATAGTCATGGGATTAGTGAGAGTTAATAAAAAGGTGGAAGCATAAGCACCGAGTTTATGGTTAATTTTAGCAGACTCATTAGCTGGCTTATCCCCAAAAATTTTGCAGCCCAAATAGCATAAAAATAAACCGCCCAATATTCTTAATAATGTTTGTTGACCCAGGAGTAAACTAGAAATTGCTGTGAGTCCAAAACCAGCCATAAAGCCATAAATTGCATCAGCAGTAGCCGCCCCCAAACCGGACACTAAGCCAACTATTTTACCTTGAGTCAGAGACCTCCTAATACACAAAATTCCAATGGGTCCAATGGGGGCAGCAATGGAGAAGCCAATAACTAAACCTTTAGCCAAAAACATAAGATTCATCTGGGTATTTGATGGTTGAACTATTACATGATATTATCAAATTTATCAATTTCTGAAATTATCAGTAATGTCTGTTACCGTCATTATTGATGTTGGGGAGGCAGGTTGGTTGTAAAATATGATTGTATGACCCGATATGGAAAATTAAATTATGACTAACTTCTGGGATACAGAACTTTATCTAAGTTCCGACAAAGACCAACTATTTGAACAGGAAACCTGGCCAAAACCTTTTACTTTTAATGAAGATGTGGTGCGGGTTTTTGATGATATGGTTTCCCGTTCGGTTCCCCTATATAAAGAAGTGGTTGCCTGTGCGGTACAATGGACTAAAGCCTATTATCAACCTGGTACTAAAATTATTGATGTGGGTTGTTCAACGGGGACGTTTTTAGAGTTACTGGGGCGATTTTTAAAAACACCTGCTACCCTAGTTGGTATTGACAACTCGGAACCTATGTTAGCGAAAGCTAAGGAAAAGTTATCAGGTTTAGAAGACACCCACCACATAGAGTTAATCTGTGAAAGTGCGGGAAATAGTAGTTTTGAAAATAGCAGTATTGTGGTGATGAATTATACCCTACAATTTCTGCCGGTTCACCAGAGACAACAGGTTTTAAATGCGGTTTATGAAGGGTTAGTGCCGGGTGGTTTATTATTCCTGAGTGAAAAATTACGATCGCCTTATCCCCAATTCCAGGAAACCATGACCCGCCATTATGAAGCCTTTAAAACCAGAAACGGCTATGCGACAAATGAGATTGAACGCAAAAAGGAAGCCCTAGAAAATGTCTTAATTCCCCTCACTCAAATGCAACAGGTAGCCATGCTGCATGACAGTGGATTTGCGGCGGTGGATTCCTTATTAAAGTTTCACAATTTCACCTCATTTATTGCTATCAAATAACCCCCAATGACCCTTGGCTAATTATTGATGGAAAATTGACAGCGAATAAGGATTGTTATATGTACCATGCTGATGATTATTTGGCTGCCTATGATATCGACATTAACCGTGATGGGATTCAGCAACAGCGCCAATATGCTTATCCTCGGTTATTTGATGATAAAATAAACCGGTATAGAGAAGCAGTAGAAGCAGTTGAGGATATCCAAACTCAATGGTTTGACTTGTCGGGTTCGGTGGTGAAAATCGGACGCTTGGGGGAACTTTCCGCAGACCAGCAACGGCGGTTTGAGGCGACATTAAAAACTTTTTGCCCCTGGAAAAAAGGGCCTTTTGAATTATTTGGAACCCTGATAGATGCGGAATGGCGATCGCATTTAAAATGGGAGAGAATTACCCCCCATATTCAGCCCCTAAAACAGCGAAAAGTAGCGGATATTGGCTGCCATAATGGTTATTATATGTTTCGCATGGCAGACCAGCAACCCGATTGTGTAATTGGCTTTGAACCCTACGCCAAACACTTTTGGAACTTCCAACTAATGCAAAACCTAGTCCGTCAGTCAAACCTACATTTTGAATTATTAGGAGTCGAACATATAGATTATTATCCCCAATTTTTCGATACCATTTTCTGCTTAGGTATTCTCTATCACCACACCGACCCCATTGGTTTATTGAGAAAAATGCGGCAAGCCTTAGCGCCAAAAGGAGAAATCATCATCGACTGTCAGGGTATCCCCGGAGAAAAAGCGATCGCCCTCACCCCTCGCCAACGCTACGCCAACGCCAAAGGAATTTGGTTTCTCCCCACCCAGTCCTGTTTAGAAACCTGGATGATTAGGGCAGGATTTACTAAAGTTCGCTGTATTTTCGCTTCACCTTTATCAGTAGAAGAACAACGGCGGACTACCTGGGCTAATATCGACAGTTTACAGGAGTTTCTCAACCCCGAAAATCCCCAAGAAACCATGGAAGGATACCCCGCCCCGTGGAGATATTATGCGATCGCCCAACGGGGGTAATTACTGCCAACCGCTATGATTAGGGGCGAGTTTAGCCAGATTTGCGAGCAACTAAAAAGCTGTCGATATCACCCGCCCCTAAACCAGGTGATTACTAATCCTGAGCGATTATTGCCGGACTAGAAATAACATCAACAGTTGCCACAGTTTCCGCCTGCGAAATTGCCGCCTGTTGGAATATGGGGCTACGGCTAACAGAATCATTAGCCAGGGTAAACAAAGGATTAGATAAAATCCCCGCCAGAGAGGTGACAATTACCGACAAAACCAAGCCCACCTGTAAGGGACGCATCCCCGGCAAATTCCAGCGAATTGGCGGATAATTTTTCACCACATCAGACATTTCGTGAGGTTCCTTAACCACCATCATTTTCACTACCCGAATGTAGTAGTAAATGGAAACCACACTGGTAACTAAACCCAGTAAAACCAGGGCATATAACCCCGCTTGCCAACCGGCCCAGAATAGATAAATTTTCCCAAAAAATCCAGCCAAGGGAGGAATACCACCCAAAGACAACAGACAAATACTCAACCCCAAAGTTAGTAGGGGGTCTTTTTGATACAAACCGCTATACTCACTAATTTGGTCTGTACCGGTCCGCAGGGAGAACAGAATCACGCAGGTAAAACCGCCCAAGTTCATAAACAGGTAAATCAACAGGTAAAATACCATGCTGGAATAACCCGCCTCAGTTCCGGCAATTAACCCAATCATGACAAACCCCGCCTGGGCGATAGAAGAATAAGCCAACATCCGTTTCATGCTGGTTTGGGCGAGGGCCACGACATTTCCTAAGATCATACTGAGGATGGCTAGGGCAGTAAACACAAAGTGCCACTGTTCCGACAATACAGGGAAAGCATTTAATAACAGACGAATTGCCAAAGCAAACCCGGCCGCCTTGGACCCCACGGAGAGAAATGCGACCACCGGAGTTGGTGAACCTTCATAGACATCAGGAGTCCACTGGTGGAAAGGAACCGCCGATATCTTAAACGAAATTCCCGCAATTACAAATACTAAAGCAATTACCAGCCCCAGAGAGTCACTTACTCCGTTATTAGCAATGGCTTGGGCGATCGCATTTAGGTTAGTTTCGCCGCCAGATAGACCATACAGCAACGATAAACCATACAGGAACACCGACGCACTAGCTGCCCCAATTAGCAGATATTTCAGCGCCGCCTCATTCGACCGAGGGTCTCGTTTAGCGTATCCTGTCAGCATATAAGAGGAAATACTGAGAGTTTCCAGGGACACAAAGATCATCACCAACTCATTAGCCCCAGACAGGAACATCCCCCCCAGAGTCGCTGTCAGCAAAATACAAATAAATTCTGCTAAAGCGGTTCCCGTTTGTTCAATATAGCTAACGGACATCAAAATTGTCACTGCCGCCGACAGGGCAATAATTCCCCGGAATACAATACTGAGGGGATCAGCATTAAAACTCCCCAAAAACGCCAGGGTGTTGGTACTATCCCACTGGGAGTATAAAGCCACGATAGACAGCAGCAACCCGCCAATAGCGGCATAGGGTGTCCATTTAGCAGATGCTGTCCGCCCTACAATTAGATCACCGATTAAGACCACCATCAAAGTGATCAATACAATACTTTCTGGTAAAATCGCCCCAGCATTCAACTGGGCCGCTAGATTAGAAAAATCCATAGGTTCCCACAGCAATTAAATTCACACACTTTAACATTTTGCCCCTAGGGGGACAGTCTTGGGTCTGTTAGCTCTCCGATTTTACCACCTGTTGGGTCTCTTTAGCTCCCTACCGGAACCCAAGACTGTAGGGGCGGGTTCTGGGGTCAATTACATTGGATACCAGGATAT
>NZ_JARPLC010000001.1:84321-100797 GCF_032350395.1 Limnospira sp. PMC 289.06 | reverse complement strand
GGGCGGGTTCTGGGGTCAATTACATTGGATACCAGGATATTGGTAAACCCGCCCCCAAACCCGACCGAAACCCAAGACTGTAGGGGCGGGTTCTGGGGTCAATTACATTGGATACCAGGATATTGGTAAACCCGCCCCACCTAACCGGCCCACCTAACCGGCCTACCTAACCGGCCCACCTAACCGGCCCACCTAACCGGCCCACCTAACCGGCCCACCTAACCCGTGCCCTCTTTTTGTAACGGGGAACTAATTATTGATTATTAATTGCCAATTATCCATTATTCCCGAATGGTTGATTAACCAGATAATCCGGTTGTGTATTAAAATCTCAATAGTTGCCCACAAATCACGCTTTATCTAAAGCCGGGATAATTTTATGATCCAAATTCGTCATAGTGGCGATCGCGGCCAAGTACAGTTAGACTGGCTAGATAGTCGCCATACCTTTTCCTTTGGTCAATACTATGATCCCAATCATATTAATTTCGCTACCCTGCGAGTCATTAATGAGGACCATATCCAACCCAGAGGCGGATTTAAAACCCACTCCCATCAAGATATGGAAATCATTACCTATGTGTTATCAGGGACCCTAGAACATAAAGATAGCCTCGGTAATGGTTCGGTAATTCAGCCGGGAGAAGTTCAACGAATGACGGCAGGAACTGGCATTTATCATAGCGAATTTAATGGGTCGGAAAATCAACCAGTTCACCTGTTGCAAATTTGGATTATTCCTAATGAAAAGGGACTCCCCCCTAGTTATGAACAAAAAGCCTTTTCTGAGGCTGAACAGTGGGGAAAACTGCAATTATTGGGGTCTCCTGACGGTCGGAAAGGTTCGGTCACTATTCATCAGGATGTGGAACTATATGGGGCTAAATTAACCACCGAAGAACACCATATCGATTATACCATAAAACCGGGAAGAGTTGCCTGGATTCAAATAGCTAGGGGTTCGGTAATTTTAGGCGATCGCCCTCTCGACCAGGGAGATGGAGTCGCCATAACTCCCCCCGCCGATGAACCCTATATAATCCAATTAACGGGCACATCAGACCCGGCGGAAATCCTGCTATTTGATTTAGCCTTACCCTCAGTTTCTACTAACTAGAATATCATGGAAAAAACACCCAAAATTTTAGCATTTGCTGGCAGTAAACGAGAGGCTTCCTTGCATAAAAAACTGGTCAAAATTGCCGCTGCAGGTGCAAGACAAGCCGGGGCAGAAGTTACTTTTATCGACTTCCAAGATTTGCCCATGCCGCTGTTTGACCAAGACTTACAGGACCGGGAAGGATTACCGGAAACGGTGCTGCAATTTAAGCAATTATTGAAAACTCATGACGGCTTTTTAATTGCCTCTCCTGAATACAATAGTTCAATTACTCCTTTACTGAAAAATGCCATTGATTGGGCTTCCCGTTCGGAACCGGGAGAACCTCCTTTAGCCTTAACCTGTTTTCGGGGAAAAGTAGCTGCTTTAATGGCAACTTCTCCGGGTGGTTTAGGAGGTTTAAGAGGCTTGTTTCATGTGCGGTCTATTTTAGAAAGTATTGGTGTCTTAGTAATTCCCGAACAGAAGACTTTACCCAATGGTTATCAGATTTTTGACACTGATGGCAATCTGAAAGATGAACAACAACAGCAGGATGTGTTAGGATTAGGAGAAAGCCTGACCTCCCTACTGAAAAAATTGCTGTAAATATCCCCTTTAAATGTGGGGTGGGTTGCGTCAGAAATAATTTCCGCCTGTTCGGGTCTGACGCTACCCCGAAGGGATGCCTATCTGGATTTAGTCAAAATGGTAATAAACTCAGATGAGTTTTGAAATAAGCGCTGAACTTCCAAGGGAAAATTAAGGTGATTTTTCAGAGTTACTAATAAATCCAAAAAGTCCCGAGACTCCCACACATGGAAATGAATGCTATAATCCCGTTTAATTAACTTTTTGACAATATCCTGAACCTGATATTTATCAGTTTCTTTAAGCACTAATTCCGCCCATTCTTGATAGTGACTTTCCTTTGATTGGTGGGGGCCTTCCTGATAATCTTTCAATAGATGTGCAAAGGAAGTAATGGGTCGATCGCTATCAAAAGAGTAGCGTTTGTCGGGAACCGCCAGATAGAGAATGCCGCCTTTTTTGATAACCCGGAGTAGATTTTCAATGGTGCTAATCGGGTCTTGACAATGTTCAATAAAATGATTAGCAATGACAAAATCCTGGCTGGCTTCCTCAACAGTTTGGAGATGTTCTCCATTGTCAATAATATCAACCTCAACTAAGGGTTCATCAGCCAACTCAGGATAATGCCGTCTGAGGTCTGCTACCGAGAGGCGATCGACATATTTAATTCTGGCAGTTTCTGGTACAGCCAGAGGGTGATTAAGGGCTCCCACTTCAATGCCATCTCCATGGAGATACTGATTAGCAAAAAATCTACGATACTGATAAAGTAAGGGTTCCGCCTCTATAGTTTCCGTTGACATACTTTCAATAACAACACAGCTAGATGATTCAGTATTTTTCAGGCGATCGCCAAAACACTGTCCTGGATGTGGTGATTGTAGCTGAATTTAGGGTAAGATGGCTAGAGAAATTGGCCATTGAGGAAATAGTAAATAGTGGTAATCGAACCCGGAGAGAGTCCTTGGTCTTTGACCCCAGATAAAACTAAAGCGATCGCACCACCGCCGCACTTTATAATTATCGGAACCCAGAAAGGCGGGACAAATTCTCTGTATCAGTATCTCTGTCAACATCCGCAAATTCTCCCCGCCGCCAGCAAAGAAATTCACTATTTCACCCTCAACTACCATCAACCGGCGCAGTGGTATCAATCCCAATTTCCCCGTCTCAGCCACCCCCAGCAACTAACCGGGGAAGGGTCGCCCTATTATCTATATCATCCCGCAGTTCCCCAGAGACTGCACCAATATTATCCCCAGGTGAAATTAATTGTGCTACTGCGGAACCCCGTAGACCGCGCCATTTCTCACTATTACTGGGAAGTCAAGCTAGGCTGTGAACCCCTATGCTTAGAAAAAGCGATCGCAGCCGAAGCCCAACGCCTGGAAGGGGAACAACAAAAACTCAGCGCCAACGGAACCTATTACAGTTTCAACCATCAACACTATAGTTACCTTGACCGAGGCATCTATGTCCAACAATTACAAAGATGGATGGCAATATTTCCCAGATCCCAATTTCTGATGATCCGCAGCGAAGATCTATACAGCAACCCCGAAACCGTAGTTAACCAAGTATTTAACTTCCTAGACCTTCCCCCTTATCACCAAGGCCACTACAATCGCTACAATGCTGGGAACTATTCCCCAGTTTCCCCGCAGTTGCGCCAACAATTGCAGGCTTACTTCCAGCCCTACAATCTCAAACTACGAGAATTTCTAGGCCAAGATTTAGGTTGGGATAGTCACGATAAGTTAAACCCATCAACTGTACCCCCCCAGGAGGTTAAACCCAAAACCGTGAGCGATACCATGAAAATAGACTATGAAGGCGCTTGGGATGACTACGCCCAAACGTGGGTAAGCACCAACCCCGACTTTAATCATATCGGTGATGAGTGGATTGGTAAAGCCGCAGGAGCGGCCCAATCACGGGCGGAGTATGAGCAAATTATAGAAAATACCTTTATCGCCCCCTATATCCAGAAACACCATAGAGTCCTAGAAATTGGCATTGGCGGCGGAAAAACAGCAGCCCTACTGCTGAAATATTGCGATCGCCTCACCTGTGCTGATATCTCCGAGCAAATGTTACAGGCTACCCGCGATCGCCTGGGAGAAGACAGAGTAAACTATGTCAAACTAGATGGCATTACCCTAGACGGCATTCGGCCAGCCTCCCTGGATGTTTGTTTCTGTTATGACACCATGGTTCACATCGAACCCCGTGATATTTTTAATTATCTAACCCGCATTCCCCCCCTACTAAAAGGCGATCGCCTGTGTATATTCCACCACACCAACACCCTCAGTGACCTCGGTTGGCAGAAATTCCTAGTAGATTGGGATCAGAACCTGCTGGGACGTAGACAAGGAACCGCCTTTTCCATAATGACCGACCAACTGATGGCTAAATTTCTCAACCATATCGGCTACGAAATCTTACACCAAGACAGCACCACCGTACCCCGTGACTGCGTTTGGGTCTGTCGCGCCCCCGTTTCCCCCACAGTCAGCATCACTTCATAGCCCAACTATTCCTTCATTATGCGAGCATTATTCCTACATCCCAACTTTCCCGCCCAATATCGACATATTATCACCGCCCTCGGTGCGGACCCCAACAATCAAATCATCTTCGGGACCAAATACGAACGCCCAGAATGGAAAATTCCCGGAGTTACTAAGGCCCTATTCACCCCCAACCGCGAAAGCGCCCCGGAAACTCACCAATATTTGCGGGGAATAGAAAGTGCTGTAATATATGGTCAAGCCGTGTATCGGATGGCTGAGAAACTCAAATCCATGGGTTTTGTTCCCGATATCGTCTGCGGTCACTCCGGTTGGGGTCCCACCCTCTTCGTCAAAGAGGTTTTTCCCGATACCCCCTTACTGTGTTATTTCGAGTGGTTTTATAACGCTAAAGGTTCTGATGCGGACTTTGACCCCGCCGACCCCCTCACCGTTGATGATATGGCTAGAATTAGGGTAAAAAATTGCCCGATTCTAATTGACCTATACTCCTGTGATTGGGGGATTTCCCCCACCTATTGGCAGCGATCGCAATTTCCCCCGGAACTGCAATCGAAGATTTCCGTCATTCATGACGGCGTAGATACCACCTATTTCAAACCCGACCCAGACGCTAAATTGGTACTACCTAATTTAGACTTGAGTCAAGTTGATGAGATAGTCACCTATGTAGCCCGTGGTATGGAACCTTATAGAGGTTTTCCAGAATTTATCGAAGCCGTGGCGTACATACAGGAAAGAAGACCAAACTGCCATGTGGTAGTTGTCGGATCAGAGCGAGTTTGCTACGGTAAATCCTTACCCAATGGCATGAGTTACAAAGACAAAATGCTGGCTCAGATCCCCCTGGATCTATCCAGGATTCACTTTGTCGGTCCGTTGCCCTATGGACAATACCTGAAAGTGATTCAAGCCTCTGCAGTCCATGTATACTTAACTCGACCCTTTGTATTGTCCTGGTCTATGATAGAAAGCCTTTCCACCGGTTGTCTAGTCATTGGTTCGGACACCCCCCCTATTCGGGAGGTCATTCAAGATGGCTATAACGGCTTACTGGTCGATTTCTTTTCTCCCAAACAAATCGCCGACCGGGTTGATGAGGTATTAGACCACCCCAACCGCATGGCAGATTTGCGAGTCCGAGCCAGGGAAACAGTTATAGAGCGTTATGATCTATCTAAATTGTTGTCAAAACAACTGCAACTGATTGAACAAGTCGCTCAAAAGTCCCGGCCTACCTCTGGGGAACAGATTTCCTCCCAGCCCGTCATTGCATAGGCGATCGAGGTTTCCCTAACCCGAAACTTTGACCCCAAATTATCTAATTTGGCGCAGCCAAGTTGGTGGTCATAAATAACATATAATTCCCATCAAATAGACCTTTGAGCTAGACGAAAAAAGGAGGAGTTCCCGGCAACAAAATCAAATCTGAGCCAAATCTTATCCGATGCTTATAACGCCTTTTTTGGCTGAAACTGGCTGAAATAAGGGGTGGGCAGGAACATAGTAGGGATATATTTCGTCCCAAAGCACAAGAGTACCCAAGATAATCTTTAAGAGTAATGATTACAAGACAATTCTGGAGAAATTGATCCAAGAACCAATCATAATACACCCAAGCAATCCTAACCACACTACAGACATTGTAGACAGAACAGTGGGGAAGGGACTAGACTTGCTGAGGGTAAAAAGGTTAAACTACTGCGGAACAATCTCTGGTGTTTCAGGCAGTGTCTGTAGTCCCAACGGATCAAAAAACATCATTGCGGAGGAGTGAAACAAAATGACATCTGGAAGAGGTCCAACCTTTTTAACTAGCGGACCTGATCAATATAATCAGGACGCACCTTTTGCCCCTAGACCAGACACAATCCTGGGTCTTGGAGGAAACGACACGATTACCACCTCAACCCTGGGGGGTAGTCTGGTTTATGGAGATAGCCTAGTTGGCAGCGACCTTAGTGGAAATGATGTTCTGGTAGCTCGTGGTCAAGGTGATACCCTATTTGGTGGCCCTGGTAATGACTCTCTGTTAGGTCGTGCCCCTGGGGTAGCTTTAGTGGGTGGAGACGGTCGCGATACCATCGTCGCTGAACAACCAGCCACCCTGTATGGGGGAGCCGGAAGAGACTTGCTAGTTGCAGTCTCTGGCGGCAACCTCATGTTTGGGAATCAGGATGAGGACACGATATTAGGTGGTTTACAGGGTAATGACACCATCTACGGGGGTAAAGGAGATGACCTAATCGGTTTCTACAGCGCCTCTGGTCAGAGCAATGTTGGTCTAGTGGTTCCCCCTGCCGTTGGTGGTGCTAACCAAGGTAACAACTGGGTTAACGGCAACATTGGCAATGACACGATTGTTGGGATCAACACCGGAGATAGTCTCTATGGTGGTCAAGATAATGACTCCATTGTGGGAGTTGGCAGCCTATCCTACCTTTCTGGGGATGAAGGTAACGACACCCTAAGAATCCAAAACCCCACTGGCTCTATTAGCCCCTTTGATCCTCAGACCGCCTTGGTTGGTGTTACCCAAGTAACCATGATGGGTGGTGCTGGTGATGACTCAATTATAGGTCCCATCGGCAGATTCGGAGAAGGCCAGAACTTCCTAGATGGTGGTGCTGGTAACGATACGATTATGAGTTTTGCCGCTGAGGATACCCTATTGGGCGGCGAGGGAGATGACTTCCTATCCACTAACACTTCAGCGCAACTAACCACCCAGGGTATTAATAGTTCCCTATCAGGTTTTGCGGGAGGTAGCGTCCTTGATGGTGGTCCTGGTAACGATACCTTGGTATCTGTATTTGCGAGTGACTCACTATTTGGTGGTGATGGCAATGATAGCCTGCTGGGGCGACGCTTCAGTATCATGGACGGTGGCGATGGCAACAACACCCTGAACGGTGGCGAGTGGTTGCGTACCGGTACTACTCCCCTAGAGGTTAGCCTGTTTGGTGGTGCTGGTAATGACTTAATTATCGGCGCACAAGGTAGTATCACTAACGTTATCGCTGGTGGGGCTGGTGACGATACTATTGTGTTCGGAACCACCAATGACATCTTGTTATCTGACACTGCCAATACGCTGGGTAATGACAGTATCACTGCAGCTAATGTTGAATTCTTCAATGAAGGTAATGTTGGCGTCAGCATTACCAACCTTCAGGGTAACAATACCGTTGAGGGTAGTGAGCGCAATGACCTGCTCGTAACCGGATCAGGTAATGACCTCCTCTTAGGTGGTAATGGCGATGATACTCTCCTCGGTGGCGCTGGTAATGACTTCCTCTTCGGTGGTAGCGGTAATGATTTACTTGATGGTGGACCTGGAGATGATACCCTCGAAGGTGGCTTCGGTGTTAACACCTTAGTTGGTGGTGAGGGTGACAACCAGTTCTTCTATCGCTTCAGTGAAGCGGTGAAAACCACTACTAGTGCGGACTTTATTACTGACTTTAATCAGGGTGGTAATGACCGACTGGTGTTTGTCAGAGACGCTAGTGTTGGTGGCTTTGGCTTTGCTCTGGTTCCGGGAATCAGCAACAGTGAACTTGGACCGAACCAGTTTATTTACTTGCCAACTGGCCTGTATCGCGATGCGGATGCCAACATTAATACTCCAGTGCTAATTTATGAACAAGCATCTGGTGTACTGAGGTACGATGAAAACGGCAGTCAACCAGAAGGAGTATTTCCTGTTGCTCAGTTCGGTCAACTGCCGGATGGAAACTTCCCACGTATCAGCGCCAGTGACATTCTGATTATTTAGTGACATAGGGGTTAAGGAGCGATAGGCGATTGGGGTTGGCGTAAGCTACCAAAAGCGATCGCTTCTATCCCTGAAAAATGCCAGACCTCAATCTTGTCAATTTTCCCCCGAATAGGGGGAATTTTATTTTGATTTAAGAATTACTTGGTCATTGGTGAGCTACAATCCGGGAATGCTTAATCTAACTTACGAGTGTAAATTATGGCATGACCTATAGCCTCAGAATTGCGGATATCCCTACCAGTGAGAGACCCCGTGAAAGATTAATGGCTTTCGGACCCCAAAGCCTCTCTACAGCAGAATTAATAGCGATTTTGTTGGGAACAGGTCAGGGAGCCGGGAAACTCTCGTCGGTTGGTCTGGGACAATACATATTAAAGGAACTCAGCCAGTGTGAGGAAGATCCCCTTTCGGTGATGCGAAATGTGGGGGTTGGGGAACTTACTAAAATTCACGGAGTTGGTCCGGCTAAGGCTACTACTATCATAGCTGCGATCGAATTGGGAAAGCGAGTCTTTCTATCTAAACCCCCGGAATTGACGGTCATTGACAGCCCCCAAGCGGCTGCTAATGCTCTCAGCCATAATTTGATGTGGCAGACACAAGAAAGATTTGCTATCTTGTTAATGGATGTGAAAAACCGCCTATTGGGAACTAAGCTGTTGACCATAGGAACGGCTACGGAAACGCTGGCTCATCCCCGTGAAATTTTCCGGGAGGTACTCAAACACAATGCCACCCGTCTGATTATTGCTCATAATCACCCATCAGGAAATGTTGAACCTAGTCATCAAGATATCGAGCTGACCCGCCAACTTCTCGAAGGGGGTCAATTCTTGTCTTTACCTATCCTTGACCACCTGATATTAGGTAACGGAGATTATGGGAGTATTCGCCAAATGACAAAATTATGGGAAGAATACCCCCAAGGAGAATAGGGAATTATTTGTCGGAAATGGGGACTGATTCATTGATCAGTAAACCGACGGGGAAATACTGGAGAATTTGACTTACTAGAATGTTGGGACTCGCGGCTATGTCATGATTGACGATCGCCTCATACCAATTAGACCCATTACCTTCTGGAACAATTATAGCGGTATCTCCCCAAATATCACCTAGGGGAAATTGAGGGGGTTCTATAATATCAGTCAAAAACCTGGGGATAATGGCGATCGCTGTATGTTTACCATAACTGCGCGCCACAGCCATAATGCGATCGCAATACTTACCAGTTACGGCTACAGGTTGATAGTCTCCCTGTTGGAATATATCGAGATATTCCTGTCTCGCTTGTAAAACCCGCGCAATTAAAAACAACTTCAGACGGCCATCTTCCCAAGTCGCCATTAAATCATCAATTAAATTCTGCATTCCCGTGCGCGATCGTCGCTTAATTTCCTGTACATAGGACAGGCGACCATCAAAATCTACCGGACGGCGATTATCTGGGTCAACTAAGCTAAAATCCCATAATTCCGTCCCCTGATAAATATCCGGTAGTCCAGGACTGATCAACTTGAGTAAAGTCTGAGACAGGGAATTAAACATCCCATAAAAAGCCACTTTTTCTTGAAAGGGTCGGAACTCCTGCCAAAATTTATTATCCTCCGAGAAATCCAGGATTTTCTCGACAAAATTCACAAAGCCATTTTCATAATCAGTATCTGGTCGTAACCAAGCCGTATGTACTTTGGCTTCCCGGACTGCTTTCACGACATAATCTTTAATGCGTTGCACATACTCAGGATATTCTTCTTCTAGGAAGGGGAAAGAACCCACCAAAGTCTGATAAAGGAAATATTCATCATTGCGATCGGGAATTATCTTGCTATCAATTTGGGTTTTATGAACACGGTTCAACTGTGACCAAACCTTTACCCTTTCTTCCCACTGATCAGGTAATTCCGAAATCACATTTAAACGCGATCGGACATCTTCCCCTCGCTTGGTGTCATGGGTAGCCGTGGCATTCATCGCATGGGGCCAACTGTTCAGACGTTCTTGGTTAAACTCATGGAATTTCTCCACAGAAATACCAAAATGACTAGGGGAACCTCCCACCTCATTTAATGCCAAAAATCGGTAATAAACATAAAACAGAGTATCTTCAATTCCCTTAGCGGTTAACGGACCAGAAAACTGCTGCAATTTCATCACAAAACGCAGCCACAACTGTTGATTTTCCTCACTCAAAAACTCATCATAATCAAGAAACAGGAACTTTTCCATCAAATTAAGTTCATTCAACAGTTCCGGCAATTTAACCTTAGCTTCCCGAATCGCCTGTTGCACATAGGCGCGGTCATCCTCTCCCACACCTTCCTGATTAATATAAGTCCGATAGACCGGAAACCTCACCAAAAACTCCATAATCGCAGTTTTTAGACCTGCTAAAGTGAAATCTCGTCCGTAGCGATAATCACCACAAACCCGCTTGAGTAACTGGGCTAAATTATCAGCATCTCCCGCCAAATTCTTATCAGCAATTAGCCGTTTTTTCGCTACCAATAAATCATTATAAGTTCGGGTAAGTCCGGTCATTTCCGCATAGATTTGATTAAACCTTTCCTCATTTTTACTCTGGCAAAATAAACCATTGACATAATTCAAAAACTCATAACCGCTGGTTCCCTGAATCGGCCAGTTAGCGGGCAATTTTTCCTCTAATTCGAGGATTTTTTCAACCACAATATAAATCTCTCCGGTTTTTTCCCGCAGCCAGCGCAGATATTGAACTGGGTTATAAAGTCCATCAATATGGTCAATTCTTAATCCGGTAAATTTACCCGACTTGACCAACTCACCAATTAAATCATGGGTGCGTTGAAAAACCTTATAATCTTCCACGCGAACACAAATCAATTCATTAACGGTAAAAAAGCGCCGATAGTTTAATTCTTCTGCGCCGACCTTCCAGAAGGACAGGCGGAAAAATTGATCAGATAACAGGTTATCCAAGAGATTAAAACTCTCGCTTTTCCCGGTATCCCCATTAAAGAAATCGATATTTTCATCAATGAATTTCTGAATCTCTGGATTTTCTTGATAAATTTCCCACAGCAGTTTTTTGACAAATTCCGCCTGGTCTCGTCGCTGCTGGCTAGAGGTTTCGGAGGGAATATTTTTGAGGATATACAGAACCCCTAATAACTTAATTACGTCAGGGTGACGGTTTCCTAGGGTTTGGGAAAGGGTGTTAATTTTATAGCTGATGAGGGTAGCATAGGATTCAATTCTGAGGGGGAATTTGAGATTGTAGTAATTGACACTTAACCCAGATTCATTATAGGAAAGTTTTAACTGTCCGTTTTCTAAACAGTTGCCATAAAAGTCTCCTAATAATGGCGCTAGGACTCGTCCTTTAATGTTTTCATAAGCCTGATCCCAATCAATTTCAAAATAATCAAAATATTCGGAATCTGGACCATGTTCTAACACATCCATCAATAGCTTATTTTCGCTATCATAGGCCATGTGGTTAGGGACGATATCTTGCACCCACCCCATGTCGCGTTCTTGGATTTCTTCGATGAGTTCATCAAAGGTTTCTGGGGAACCTAATTCGGGGTTAATTTGGTTGGGGTCAACGACATCATAACCATGGGTACTACCACTTCTGGCTTTAAAAATTGGGGAAGCATAGATATCGGAAATGCCTAATTCTTGCAGGTAAGGGAGAATTTTTTGGGCATCTTCAAAATCAAAATCAGGGTTAAATTGGATTCTGTAGGTAGCAACAGGAATACGCATAATTGATGTCGAGGGAAGTAGTAGTTGGGTGAATGGATGTTTAACAGATGTTTAACAGTTGTAGAGGATACAACTTTCGGGGTTTAGGGTGATTTCCTGGGAATTGTTAATGGTATCAGGAAGATGAGAACCTGGACCCATCCATATAGAATCAGAGGAATCTAACTTTTTGCGCCAAGTTTGACCGGAATTCTGGAAATGGTAGGTGACTGGTTGTTTATTAAAGTTCAATATACACAGAATTTGGGAGTTATCAGTCCACCGATGATAGGATACAAGTTTTTGGGATTCGTCGCTGGTGATTTTTTGGTTTTGGCGATCGCCTTTTTTAATAGCCGGAATCTCATGGCGTAGGCTAATCAGTTGTTTATAGAAACCTAAGAGGGTTTGATGGTGTCCCTGGCTGCGTTTTTCCCAATCAAGAATAGATTGCTTAAAGGTCTCAATACTTTGGGCATCTGGGGGTTCTCCGACGGCGTGAAACTCCTCAAATTCGGATTTTCTCCCCTGGCGAACCGCCTCGATTAAATCGGGGTCACTGTGGCTGATAAAATACATAAATGGGGCAGTTTCTCCGTACTCTTCCCCCATAAATAGCATGGGAATATAGGGAGATAATAAGACGGTGGCGGCGGCTAATTTTAGGGCTGACAAGGAGGCGAGTTGAGATAACCTTTCTCCTAACATACGGTTGCCAATTTGGTCATGATTTTGACAGCATACCACAAATTGAGAGGGAGGGCGATCGCCTGCATAACTACCATGATAGCGATCGCGATTAGGGGAATAATCCCAGGAGTAGACAAAACTCTCAGATAGGGCTTTAGCCAAATCTGCACCTTTGCCAAAATCCTTATAATACCCGGTCAAATCTCCAGTAATTAAAGTTCTCAAAGCATGGTGAAAATCATCACTCCATTGGGCATCAATCCCATAACCTCCCAGGTTTTTGGGGTTAATAATTCTCACGTCATTTAAATCACTTTCAGCGATTAGGTAAAACTGGCGACCCTGTGCCTCAGATAGTGCAGCTACCTCGTCTGCCATTTCCTCTAAAATATGTTTAGCGCCCAAGTCATAAATAGCATGAATTGCATCTAATCGCAGTGCATCAATATGATAATCACGGAACCAATAGAGAACATTCTCTACCACGAAATTCCGCACCCCCGGACTACCAGCATCATCATAGTTAATGGCACTTCCCCAGGGTGTTTGATATTTAGAAGTAAAATAAGGTCCGAAATCACGGGTATAATTCCCCTCCGGTCCGAAGTGGTTATATACCACATCCAACACTACTGCCATTCCCTGTTGATGACAGGCATTAACGAGGGCTTTTAATCCTTCTGGTCCCCCATAGGAAGCCTGAACAGCGTAGGGATAAACGCCATCATAACCCCAGTTGCGACTACCAGGAAACTGGGAAACAGGCATTAATTCAATGGCGGTAATGCCTAAGTCTAATAATTCTCCCAGACGGGGAATAATAGCCTCAAAAGTACCCTCTGGGGTAAAAGTGCCAACGTGCAATTCATAGATAATTAAATCTGCCAGTGGGACTCCTGACCAGTTGCCATCTTGCCAATTAAAGGCATCATGATTAACGACCTGAGAGGGTCCGTGTACATCTTCTGGTTGATACTGAGAGGCGGGGTCAGGTCTAATGGTATCGGGATCAAGTTGGTAACGATAGCGAGTCCCTGGTGATACATCAGAAACGGTCACGCGCCAGTATCCCTCAGAGTCCTTAGTCATGGGAACTAGCCGGGGTGATGGGGTCTCGATTTGCAGATTGACAGTTTCTCGAATGGGAGACCAGACGACAAATTCACAGCGATCGCCTCCCAGATAGTTGGCACCAATTTTCATAGTCTGACCTCGCAGTTTAGGTTAACAGTTTAGGTTTCCTACTCGGGGATTTTTACCTGTACCGATACCTCGATAGGTTTAGTATTTTCTGAGGGTAGTTGTGGGGGGATAGACTGAGCAGCAGAGTGACCAAATTTGAACTTATCAGCCAAGGTATCTCTCTGATTGACCAGATAGATGCTCACCAAGGTTAATCCCACGCCCATTGATTGTAAAGGAGTCAGTACCTCTCCTAAAAACAGATTACCAAACAGTAGGGCAAAAATAGGGGTTAGGAAAGTGAGAGAACTGAGGCTAGTTAGGGAACCACTCGAAGCGAAATAAAAGAATAACCCATAAGCGATCGCACTGCCAAAAATAGTCGAATAAGCGATCGCCATCCAACCGCCGCCATCAATATTAACCCATTGGTCAGCCTCCCAGCCGCCGGACAACAGAAATAGAGGCAAACCGCCAATAATCATGTGCCAACCCGTCCCCACCACCGGGTCACAGTGGCGACATACTCCGCGCACCAAAACCGTCCCCACCGCCATAGACAAAGCCGCCAATAGCATCAACCATTCGCCACTCTCAAATAGTTGTACAGTCACAATTTCTTCTGCAGGTAGCAAGTTCAACCACCCCAAAATCAACTGATCCGGTAAACCAATAGCACTAATACCAATCACCCCAATTACCAACCCCAACCATCCCCAAAACCGGATGCTTTCATTAAACAGCCACAGACAGAGAATTGCTACCGCCAGAGGTTGGGTGTCAATCATCACCGACCCCAAACCCGCATTAGTTCTCACCAGTCCTTCAGCCAGGAAACCCTGAAACAAAGCCCCATCCACCACAGCAAATAGGCCAATCCATAGCCAGGCTTTCCAGGTTTTAGGTTGAGGTCTTCCTTGGATGAAGCAAAATAATAGAACCAACACCCCCGCCGGAACCAATCTCATCCCCGCCATAAATAACGGTGTAGTGTGGGGAATTACCCCTTTCATGGCTACCATTGCCGTACCCCATAGGAAAAATGGCGCGATCAGCAATAATGGTTTGAAGGGTAAATCCGTGTTGGTCTGCTTTGTTAGCATTGGCAAGTTTTCTCCCAGGAATCTTTTAATATAGACTCACTCCATCGTGTTGAGGGTGAGTTGTGCTATTTATAGCAGTAGACGCAACGTGAAACCTAGATTTTGGCCTTTTTATGTCCGGTGTTCCTGATTCCCTGTCCCCTGCTATATGTAGTTTCGTTAAGTTACCGTTCCCATCATAGGGGTTAACTGCCAAAAAGTCTAGGCAGGGCGGATCACATCGGCTAATATAGCCCCCCGTAGGATTATACTTAAATCAGGTAGCTGTACTCCTCGATATATACTAGGTGTTTAGCCTTAGCCAATTTTGGCTGTTTGGTGGTCTCGGCCATACCCGTCCCATTTGATTAAGCCCCAAAAGTTCATGATTTGGCCATTTAAGTCTCGTTTTCGTAAACAAATTGCTCGCATCGAAATTAGTGGTGCTATTGCTGGTGATACCCGCAAGCGGGTTTTAGAGGCACTGAAAACCGTTGAAGAACGGAAATTTCCCGCCCTCCTGCTGAGGATTGATAGTCCTGGCGGCACCGTTGGCGACTCCCAGGAAATTTATAGCGCCCTTAAATCTTTAAGAAAAAAAGTCAAAATTGTTGCCAGTTTTGGCAATATTTCTGCCTCTGGTGGTGTCTATATTGGCATGGGGGCTGAACATATTATGGCTAATCCTGGCACTATTACAGGCAGTATTGGTGTAATTCTGCGCGGAAATAACTTAGAAAGACTACTGGAAAAAGTTGGCGTTTCTTTTAAGGTAATAAAATCAGGACCTTATAAGGATATTTTAGCTTTTGACCGGGAATTAACGGAACCGGAACAGCAAATTCTTCAAGAATTGATTGATACGAGTTATCAACAGTTTGTCAGCACTGTGGCTGAGTCTCGAAATTTGGAAATTGAGGCGGTGCGCTCTTTTGCTGATGGGCGCATTTTTACGGGAGAACAAGCCCTACAGTTGGGGGTGATCGATCGCTTGGGAAGTGAAGAAGATGCCCGTCGGTGGACAGCGGAAATGGTGAATCTTGACCCCGATAAAACTGAATGCTGTACCCTAGAGAAGCCGAAATCTTTATTAAATCGGGTTCTCAGTAATAATCTGGCGGCGACTAACAGTATCTCAGATGCCCGAAATTGGGTAGAATTTGAGTTGGGAACCAGTGGTTTACCCCTGTGGCTGTATCGACCTTAAACATTCCCACGCAGGCGGTTAAACAATCACAGGCGAGGTGGTGTTTGACCACCTGTTAACCTATACTACTAAGCATCATAGGAGGATTTGGCGTGGAGTGGCAAGTTCGAGCGATTCGTGGCGCAACTACGGTTAGGGAAAATTCCATTGACGCAATTCGCGAAGCGGTGACAGAGCTACTGGATGAATTGGAAACTCGCAACCAGTTAGATCCAGAACAGATTATCAGTACGACTTTTTCTGTGACTCGCGATTTGGATGCGGTTTTTCCGGCGGCGATCGCCAGAGAACGTCCCCACTGGCAAAATGTTCCCCTGTTAGATGTCCAGCAAATGTATGTCAAGGGTAGCCTAGAACGCTGTATTCGCTTTCTCGTTCATGTCAATTTTCCCAGTCACAAAACTCAAGTACATCATCCCTATTTACGAGGTGCAAAAAACCTCCGCCCTGACTGGAGTTTAACATCCTTAAATCATTGATCAAATCATCCCCCAGACCGGGGGAAATGGTGCGTCAGTTGTTCATCACCGGCTTTTCATGGCGATTTCGGGGGTCTGACGCACCCTACCATACAGACC
>NZ_JARPLC010000001.1:38098-84312 GCF_032350395.1 Limnospira sp. PMC 289.06 | reverse complement strand
TCAGTTGTTTATCACCGGCTTTTCATGGCGATTTCGGGGGTCTGACGCACCCTACCATACAGACCGGGGGAAATGGTGCGTCAGTTGTTTATCACCGGCTTTTCATGGCGATTTCGGGGGTCTGACGCACCCTACGAGTTGGATTCGGGAGACCCTAGGGGTTTTTGGGTGGGAATACCAACAGGACGGGGAAAGCGATCGGGTGTGGGTTTAATTTTCCGTAAATAGACGCAGTGGCGGACACTTTCGGTTACAGGAGTGACAAAGGCTTCCACGGAGTCTAGTTTACCGCCCAAGGGAGCGATCGCATTTTCTAAATCCTGCTGTTCCTGTGGGGTCCATTGACCGCGATATAGTACCGCCACCCCGCCAATTTTCAATAGGGGTAAACTATATTCAGCCGCCACCGTAGCCGCCGCTACAGCCCGTAATACGACCAAATCATAAGTTTGGCGATGGTCAGACTGTTGGGCGATCGCTTCTACCCGTCCCAAATAGGGGATAGCATTTTCCAGACCCAAACGAGGGACTAGAGTTTGTAAAAAAGCAATTTTCTTACCGGTACTATCAAGCAATGTGACTTCTGCTTGGGGAATAGCGATCGCGATCGGAATACCAGGAAAACCCGCCCCAGTACCAATATCAATCACCCGCAAAGGCAATTTATCCCCGGACAACCAGGGTGCGACCCCCCGCAAAGAATCCCATAAATGCTTTTCCCAAAACCCCACCGGATCAGTAATGCGGGTTAAATTAAGCCGTTGATTACCCGCCAAAATCTGCTCATAGAGTACATTAAATATTTGCAGTTGGCGATCGCTAGGTATCCAACCCAGAGTTTCCCAACCTTCCGACTGAATTTCCCCCAAACCCAATTCCTCCAAAACTATCGTCACACCACAGCCGGATCAACATTTTTCAGCAAAGTTTGCGGATCAGCAGGTTGCAAATTGCCATGATCAAGTCGCCAACAACAATCGGCAATTTCCAACAGATCCCCCGCATCATGGGTAACAACCAATAAAGTCCAGTGAGATTTTAACTTGTCCAGCAAAGCCACCAACTGCCGCCGCATTGACCAATCTAAGCCCGCTGTCGGCTCATCTAACATCAATAAATGAGGTTGTCTGATTAATTGTACCGCTAAGGCTAACCGTCGCTGCTGTCCGCCACTGAGGGAATGGGGAGCCTTTTCTAAGGATAGACTCTCTAGCCCCACTTCCCCCAAAGCATTTTGCATCATATCGAGTCTGATTTCTGGGTGTCCCAGTCGCAACTCTTCCAAAATCGAGCCGCCGCAGAAATGTCGCTCTGGAAACTGAAACACTAAACCCGCCAGTTGCGGTAGTTGTTCAGAGGTTAACTCCTGTTCACGCCAGCGAATATCCCCTTTGGTTTTTTGAGCCAGACCCGCTAAAATTTCTAGTAATGTACTTTTACCAGAACCGCTACTACCCACAATCAAGCCTAACTGTTGCGGAGGCAGTTCTAAATTAATATTATTCAGAATGGGAGCATTGCAGGCGGCCGGATGATAAAGCAAATTTCTGATATATAGCATTTGGAGCAATTCTAAATGTTACTCAAACCTATCAATCCTGGCACAAACTAGGTGCAGATGATAGTATCCCTCGATTCCCCTAGGGGCTAAATTTTGGTAAAACTCCAGCCCATTAGCATTTTCAAGGAAAGATCCCTATGATTAGCTTATCAAATCTTATAAAATCCATTCACCCCAAAACTATCACCCTGTTTGGTATTACCCCTATTGCGATCGCTCTGTTATCTTTAACTGCTACTGCGGCTGACCCCTTCCGCACTAATAATCCTAGGGTTATGGGTGAGCAAACCGAAGCCGCCTTTCGGGCTATGTTTGAGCGAGGACACTATGTTGAGGCGCAAAAGTACCTCAAACAGGCTGAACAGCTTGGTACTAATGAACCAATGGTTTTTGCTCTCCAAGCCTCTCTAGCTTATCAGGCTCAAGACTGGGATGCTATGAAACGCTACGCCGACCTAACTCTGCAAACTGCTCAATCTCTTATGGTTTCTGACCCTCTACGGGGAAATCTTTATATGGCGGTGGGTCATTTTTTAGAGGGTGCTTATATTGTCCAAACTCAAGGAACTATTAAGGGGGCTCCCCAGGCTTTAAATAAGCTGCAAACTGTGCTACGATTGATGAACGCCGCCGAACAAATTGATCCTCAAGACCCAGAGCTAAATTTGCTCAAGGGATATATGGATTTATTTCTGGGTTTAAATTTGCCCTTTTCTGACCCCATGGCTGCTGTAGAGCGCCTGGAACGTTACGCTGGTCCTCGTTATCTCGCCCTTTGGGGAATTGCGATCGCCTATCGAGATCTTGACCAATTAGACCGGGCTTTAACTATGGTTAACCAAGCCTTAGAAGAAGTGCCTTTTCATCCAGAATTGTTCTATCTCAAAGCTCAGATTCTCGCCTCTATGGGTAGGCAGAAAAATAACCCTCAGCTATTGGATGCTGCTTACCAGAGCTTTAATGTAGCATTATCACAACCTGATCAACTTCCTAAGCTGACCGTGGCTCAGATTTTTTATGAGCAGTGCAAAACTCTTAATAATATTGATAGCCTAGACCGCCCTTGTCATCCCCTACGCAATACCATCAGAGATACTAATGGCTTATGGGGACCCACTCAGTTACCGCCTTTATAACAGGCTGATCAACACCCCCTCAATTTATCTGTCATCCCCGATAATTTCCGGTTATTTCCGGTAATATAATGGCAGACTGGGGGGTTATCTACCTTAATCATCACCAAAAATAGAGAGGTTTAATCTGGTCTCATGGATGTAAAGTTTCGAGAGTTTAATCAATTTGATATCTGGATTTGGTTAAGGTTTAGCACGATTCCTTCCATGGTAGAAAGACAGTATATTGAGGAGGTTCTGAATTCCTGGTTTTTGTTGGGTAAATTGGGGGGATTTAATGCCGAAAAAATGCAGGTGCAAGAAGTTGGTGTTGACCTCAATTATATGACCTATGAAAATGAAAGAAATCGTGATGCTATGATGGCACTAATGCACAATATGGGGGAAGTAGAATATGAGGGACTGTGGGCGCGTTGTTGGTTTGATTTGGGAACCAGTGATGCTTTCGCTTTGGATGTTTTGATTAATTCTTTGGAACAACTGAGTGATGATTATGTCACCATAGAAGAGTTCATTATTGGCGGACAAAATCAAGATTGGCCCGTTTCCAATGATCGTCATGATCCTGATTTTGCTAACGATCGCATCTCTTGAATTGTTCCCCTCAAATCTCATTAGAGTACAATCGAATCATGGCTAAACAGAAAATCAGGGTAATTGCACTAGGATTAATTGAGGATAACGATCGCATTTTGGTGTCTCAGGGATACGACCAGGAAAAACAAATAACCTTTTATCGTGCTTTAGGAGGAGGTGTAGATTTTGGCGAACATAGTCGAGATGCACTCCAAAGGGAATTTCTCGAAGAACTCAACGCGGAAATTACTGATATAGAATACCTAGATTGCCTGGAAAGCATTTTCGTTTATAATGGTAGTCAGGGGCATGAAATTATTCAACTGTATAGATGTAAATTTGTTGATCGCCAATTTTATCAACAGGAGCAAATCCCCTTTAAGGAAGGCGATCGCCAAAAATTAGCCCTCTGGGTTCGGGTGGAGAGATTTAAGTCAGGAGAAGCTCAACTTGTTCCTGAAGGCTTTATCAAATTCCTGGGGTAGTCCTGTCCTTGTACTCAATAGGTGATCCATCATGTCACATCAACAACACCATCATCAACATCACGATCACAACCACGATCAAGTTGAAAAACCAGTTAACCCGATCATTGCCAAACTCAAGGCGATCGCCCAGCCGAGGGTGTGGGGACCCATTGGTGTGATTTCCCTAGTGAGTATATTTGTATGGGAAGTCTCAGAAAATCCCGAACTCTATCGGATTGACTGGGAATCGGAAACCTCCGAAAGTGGACTATCTCCCGAAGAATTGGCGATCGCTGCCGAAATTGACAGTTCAGGCTTACTAATCGAAGAATTACGCCGAAACTCCCCTGAGGATGTTAGCCTATTTAACAATCCTATCCAAGGCGGAGAAGACGTATTCGAGGAAGTTCGCCGCCGTAACTCTAGGTCTGATCAAAATACCCAAACTGAGAGTTCCAGAAACTCACGACCCACTGAAATAACCAGCACCCTACCTGAACCATTCCCCGAACCCACAGCCACCAGTCCCTTTAATGCTACCAGCCAGGCTCTGCAAAATACCCAAAATACCCAAAATAATAGACCCGGATCCTTTGGTTTATTAGGGTGGGGAAACTCAACTGACCAGGACAATCAAGAAACCCTAACTAACTCCCCCTTAGCACCCACCCCACTACAGGCGGCGATGGGTCAGTCTTTCTCATCATCGACAAGTGAATCCGAAGGCGAAACCCAAACCCCAACTCAAGGGATGTTCAACCCTCTGATAGTCACTGGAAGCAGCAATAGTCAGGTGGCTACCCCATCATCGACAAATGGGGATAATAACACCAACACCGCCTCTGGTATTCCTCTACCCGCATACGCACCCCCAGTTCAAATTCCCGAAGCGAGTTGGGTGGTTCCCAGAACTGTAGCTCCTATTGATGGAACTAATGCAGCCACTGTTGATGTAGCCCCCAACCCATATCAAACTAACCGTTCCCTACCTCAGCCATTATCTGGAACCCAGCCAGGTGGTGTACCACCAGCCCCTGTGCTACCCCCCAACCGCGCTAACCCCCACGGACAATATAACTACACCGGAACTAATCCTTTTGGGCGTAATCAGCCTCAGACGGACAATTCTGGTTTTTCCAACTTTCAGCCTGCCACCCCTAATCCCAATAACTATGTGGTAGGTCCCACCAATTTAAACCCAAATAATCAAAATCAAGTGATTCAGCAACAGGCCCCCTTTACTGCTCCTCGCAGCACTCCCGGTCGCGTGATTGGTGGTGGTAGAATCAACAGTTTCTCTAACCCCTAAGAGTTAAGTTTTATGAGGTTTTGAGTGTTTGTACTTAATTCAGAGTTAAACTCGGACTAAAGTCTATGGAGGAATAGGCTGTGTCTACATCTATCCAGTTTATCGATGGACTTGACGAGGAACTCGGTGGGGTTAGCCTCCGCAAACGCCGAGACAGCAACACCAAGATTGTCGTTTTAGTCTTTAATCAACTCAAGGCGATCGAAAAACTCAGGGCTTATCGCAAACAAATTAGCCATTTATGGCTCCGGGATGAGGAAGGAGAAATCCGCGTCAGTCCCACAGGTGTTAAGTTCTTCTATGTAGGAGATGACGAACTCTCGAAAGCCGAATGTACTTTTGAGGTTCATTCTGAGGATATTTTTGGGCGGGTGATGAGATTTTTGCATCGCTACGCTGATGACCATGGCTTTGAGTATAATGCCAATTGATTTGTTAACAACCCCGCCCTTTTCAGAGGACGGGGCTTGCATATCACAAAATTGGGTTTTTGTCAATAGGGTGGAAAATGACGCTCCGATTTTCTCGTAAAACTCGTGCATCGGGAATTTTAAATTTTGCCGAGATAATATTCTGGATTACGATAGAATAAGGGTTGTAGGCTTTATTTGGGGATGAAGACACAATAAGCCCTTGGTAACGATTTCTTCGAGGATACCACAACCCCTATAATCTCGTCAACTTTTTGCAAGCAATTTTCAATAAAAATGTATCAATTCTTAACAATCTTTTAAAAATTAAATCGATTCGGGTTGATATATTAGCGAAAGTTATTATAAAATTAATTCATTGAAATTTATGGCTGTGACTGGTAAATGGTTTTCGTCTGTATCGCAAATATTTGGGGTGGGTTTATCTTCTGTAGTTTTGAGCGCGATCGCATCATTAAGCCCCGCTCACAGCGCCGAGGAGATGGTCATATCCTATGGTATAGCGAACACCTCAATTGCCATAGCTGACCTGGAAAAATTTGTCGAGTCTGGGGAGAGTACACCGCTTTTATTTGTGTATGGTTATTTACTGAATATCCAGGATACCGAAGGATTAAGAAGAGCTTTAAAATCCCCTTTTGAAGCGAGTCCTTGGAGTATAGATCGGTTTTTAAATTCACCAACGGGAGAAACCATTTTGCGGCGCATGGGTAGAGTGGTGAACACGGTCAGCGGAGAAAATGGTTATATGGCTCTAAAAATAGCGATCGCCCAAGCCTCTAAACGTCCAGAAGGTCTAACCATTATGGGTATTCTACAGGAGTTTCCTGATGCTCAAATTCGCATTGATTTAGATTTTAGTATCCATGTGATCCAGGAAACAAGTCAGGTGTTATTTAGAAATCAGACAATTATCGAGCAAATATCACAGCAGGAGAGGGGCGAAAAGACTGCTAACCTGACAGAGCAACAAAGATTTACGATTCCTAACCCTCGCGATATGGGACCCTATAGCTGGAGAGAAGCAGAGGTAGTATTTTTCAATCCTAATCGCGATCGCCCTTCGCCACTGTTTTTATACTTACCAGAAAACATAAACAGACCCGCACCCCTAATTATTATTTCCCACGGGTTAGGGTCAGACCCAAAAACCTTTAACTATTTAGCCGAACATCTCGCTTCTCACGGTTTTGCGGTAGCCATTCCCGAACATATCGCCACCAGTGCTAATCGTTTTGAAGGATTTTTACAAGGTTTCGAGGAACCTCCCAACTCTTCAGAATTTGCCGATCGCCCCACAGATATTAGCTATTTACTAGACTTACTGGAAGAAAAATCAGCTTCTGACCCATTTTGGCGAGAAAATTTAGATTTGGAAAATGTTGGCGTAGTTGGTCAATCTTTTGGGGGGTATACGGTGTTAGCCTTAGCGGGAGCGAAATTAAATCCCCAAATACTCAGCCAGTATTGTCGTGATCTTTCCAATCAGCGCATTACCCTCAATTTATCAATTATCCTCCAATGTCGAGCTTTGGAAGTGGCTTTAGAACGTCAGAACTTTCGGGACCCTAGAATTAAGGCGGCGATCGCTATTAACCCCTTTACCAGCTTAGTCTTTGGTGAAGGTGGAATGGCTGCTATTAATATTCCCCTGGCGATCGTATCAGGAACCAATGATTATATTACCCCAGCTATTGCAGAACAAATTAAGCCTTTCACCTGGTTAACCAACTCCGACAACATCCTAGTGTTATTTGAGAGAGGGACTCATTTCTCCTTTTTGCAAGAAGAGGGGGGACAAGTACCCATCCCCCCAGAAATTATTGGTCCTGACCCTAACCTCGCCTATCCCTATTTAAAAGCCCTCAGCCTGACTTTTTTTAACCTACATATACGCCGAGAGTTAGATAACCGCAATTACTTAAATGAGGCTTATCTAAATACTATAGGTTCCAGCGTGTTTCAGATGACCATTTTGGAGGAGTTGACTCCTGAACAACTGGAAAGAGCTTTCCAGCAGCCCTAAATTAATCACCAATTTGCATTTTCACCGTCAGGGTTTTGAGTTGTTCATTCATCCAGCGATCGAACAATTCATCCTGCAACTGTTTTTTAATGCCTTTGGTTTCCAAAGTCACCTCGATAAATTCTTCAATTCTAAACAAACACCAGCGCCCTTCGACTTCAAAAGGTCCGATAATTTGACCCACCTTAGCCCCTTCAATCGTAGGTTTTAACGTATCTGGTAATGTGGCTTTACTTACCGCTCCCATCATGCCATTAACCCGGCGTTCTGTGGTGACGGAATATTCCCGTGCTAAAGCCTCAAAACTGCCCTCTCCTGAGTCAATTTTGCTTTTTAAACTTTGAGCCATTTCATAGTCATCAACCACAATTCGTGACATGACTACGGAATCTAAAAACGGTTTGCGTTCTTGGAAATATTCCTCCAAATTCTCTTTAACTACTGCGAGTTTGAGAGTTTCCCGTTTAAACCCATTGGAAACCTGATCATGAAAACTTTTGTAGGTCAAGCGGTTTTCATCGAGCCAAGTTTGGAAGGCTTGGGGGTCGCTGAGATTACGTTCCAGGCGGAAATTAATCACGGCTTGCTCAATGGCGGCTGCATTGGAGTTTGTGTCATCGCGAGATTGCAGTTCTTTATCAATTACATATTGCCTGAGAATATTAGCCAGAAATTCCTGCAATTTTCCCGAATTTTGTAGATATTGTAATGATTGACTCAGGGTAATAGAGTCGTTATCATTAATGGTCAAAAATGGTTGAGACATAGGTAAAAATAATTTGAACTTGGTTGTTAATCTAACTGGAGTATACACCCCAGACTTCATCCCCCCCTAATATAGCAATTATCTCAGATTTTGGTGTGCTATATACTGGGCTAATCTGGCGGTTTAAAACTGAATCGGGAGTTGAAAATAGACAACTGCTAACAGGATAGCAACGATCGCCCCAATTAGGGTATTGATAAAATTGACAACTTCATTGGTAAGCCATTCAACCTGACCCTGCCAAGTAGCACCGATCAGGCTTTCCAGGTTAGTAGCGATAAACGCTGCTATTATACACCATAACAGCCCTATGGCATCAATTAAACCCACTGACCAGCCCACCATAGCCATGGCTAGGGATGCTACCACACCAGCCACAGTTCCTTCTAGGCTGATAGCGCCTTCTGTACCGCGCGGGACTGGCTGCATGGTAGTAATTAAGAAAGTTCGTTTTCCATAGGCTTTACCGACCTCTGAGGCACAGGTATCAGAGAGTTTAGTGCTGAAACTGGCAACATATCCTAACATCAGTAAAGGTGTGGCGATCGCAGTTATGGGACTATCAGCCATCAGCCACTTTAACCCCAAAACTCCCACAGCACAAAGTGCCGCAGTTAAGGCAGATCCCCAGACATTTTCTGGCCCCCTAGCACCCGATCGCTTTTCGGCTATACCCGCCGCCTCTTTTTCAGCCATCCCAATGCGGGTCACGGATGATCCGATAACGAAATAAAACCCCACCACCATATATCCGGGTCCTTGGAGACTTACCCAGACCAACACCCCTAAAATCCAAGCGTGTACAATACCAGAGGGGGTTAAGAGTTTTTTGGGTAGTAGGGCGACAATTCCCAATAGTAGGGTATTAATAGCGATCGCTGCTACCGGTGGATTCGATAATAATGATAGCTGTGGATACATAAGATTTTAAATCACTTTGCTTTGTGGGAATTTTAGGGGAGTTCTCAAAGCCTTCTCCACTGCTGTGATACAGTTGGGATCTTTAACCATCCAAGCGTGTAGTCGGACATCAAGGATAATTTCCTCCCCCCAATTCAGGTGTGAACTGTTCGCCGGAACAATCATCAGATCAAATTTAGTCCAGATTGAGGTAAAATTGAGGCGATCGAGCATTCCTATATTATTATTCAAATCTAACAGTAGGGGGCTGTTGGGGCGCATTTGCGCCGCCGCCTTGGTTGGATAGAAGTTAGCTGTCATAGTTCCGTTATGGGGGGAAGAAATGGTGATTAACCTTTGGACTCGTTCAATTCCCCCTAGCTTCTGTACATAGTAGCGACTGACAATTCCCCCCATACTAAAACCTACCAGGTCAAAGGGTTGATTGGGGGCAAAGTTTTGATCAGCATATTCGACAATTTGCTCTGCTAGGCATTCTATGCTACTTAATCCGTAATTGGGACACAGGTTGAAGCTATGCACCTCCCAGCCCTTTTGTCTCAGGTGCTTAGACATAACTCGGAAAATGGCGATCGTGTCGAAAATACCATGAATCAGTAAAACCGGATTACAGGCTTGATTGTTGTTCATCTGGCAATTATGAGAATTTGTGAATCAGTGTAAATAATTCTGTCGATTTTGTCTCTTTTTGTCACAAATCACCCTCATAAATGGGGTTTGTGTAAAGTTTTGTAAACAATTGTGGACAAATCTTGCCGATAATTTTAATCTGAAATCTAACTTGTGATTAGCTAATGAGTGTCAATTTTCTAAAAACTGAACGGAGTAGGTTTAATGTTAGCCATTGGTAAACTGTTTGGACGTAGTAAAAAATCTGATTATTTTTTAGAGTTTGATGAGGCTAAGGGAACCACAGCAGAACCGAGTCCAACTGTAGCCCCCAAAGCTGAAGCCCCCAAAGCTGAAGCCCCCAAAGCTGAAGCCCCCAAAGCTGAAGCCCCGAAAGCTGAAGCCCCCAAAGCTGAAAAGCCAGAAAAAACCAAGAAATCTGTAGCCAAGAAATCCCCAGAAGCAGCAAAGGCTAATGTAGCTGCTACTCCAGCCCCTGCTGCTGTGGCTAAGGTAGCCTCATCCTCTGCGCCCCTAAATGGTGGTATGAGCAAAACGCCGGAGGGGATGACATTTGCTACAGACTACTTACTTCCCAAGTCTACGGCTAATCGTCGTCGTCCCGGTCCCAACATGAATATGTTTAGGGATATGGCACGTCAGATGTCCTCGAAATAATTAAGATAAGTCCCAATTGACATTGGCAATAATGGTGTCATAGGACAAAAGCTGGAAATTGATCGAGCCTTGGTCTGTCTTGACTGATATCAAGTTTTGGGGAATGTTGAGGGTAACTTGGTGATAACCCCAAGCCCTCATCTGTTTGATCACCTCCCCAGCTTTACAACCAATAAAGCGTTTAAGTTCTTGGTTACTAGGGGTGTAGCTAAGGGAGTTGTGCTGCTTATGTTCAACTGGTGATGGGTTGTTGGGATATGCACAGGTGGGGCTGTTGATGAGATCACTTTTTTGTCTTAGGTGAGCCAAATAGGTGAGAGATGCCATGTCTTAATCTCCTGAGAATGAATTGAGGAAGATTTTGAGCTTATTACCTAGGATGGAGAACTACAGATATGGAGTCAATGGGGACTCCAGCCAGAATCTGAATTGTCTACTTTCTAGGTCAAGCGGTGAAAGTTCACCTAGGAGGGCAAAAACAGGAGGAGGTAAACCGTGGGACTCCCTAGTTTAGGGTAGATCAAGAATATCCCCCCTGTTTGAAGCATATTCAGTTACGCAATATCACCCAGTCAGGTGATGTCAAAATAGCTGGGAACTGATACATTAACAACTGAGATGCTACGAATAGGTGAGTTATCCATCAGCCGCAAGCTGGTGGATTTTTTGATCCAGAGTCAATTATGGCCATAAAAGACTAAAACGTAAACTGATTTGGCCTAAAAACGGGAAAACTTAGCAAAAATTTAATTATTGGTTAGTTTTGGGGCTCCCGGTCGATTTTTCGGCGGCGCTTGTATGGGTTTATTTGGGGGTGATTGAGAATATTGGCCACGATACTGAGAGCCAATATGTAGCGATCGCTCTCCCAAACCCCGATTGCGATCTAAAATCAAATATGAATAAGTGTTAACGAAAGCGAGTAAGGATGTCATGACCTCTCAAGTTCTGGTGGAAAAACAAAAGTTAGAAAAAACCCCCCTGGATATTCACTATTTAGGCGATCGCGTTTTACGACAGCCAGCCAAACGGGTTTCGCGCATTGACGATGAAATTCGGCAACTGGTGCGCGAGATGTTACAAACCATGTATAGTGCCGATGGTATTGGTCTAGCCGCGCCTCAAGTAGGGGTACACAAACAGGTAATCGTGATTGACTGTGAACCCGATAATGCAGCGACTCCCCCCCTAGTGTTGATTAACCCGACCATCAAAAAGTCAAGCCGGGAGTTATCACCTTTCCAGGAAGGATGTTTAAGTATTCCAGGGGTTTATATGGATGTCGTGCGTCCAGAAGAAGTAGAAGTTACCTTTAAGGATGAAAACGGCCGTCCTAGGACTATATTGGCGACTGAGTTACTTTGTCGCGCCATTCAACATGAAATTGACCACCTACAGGGGGTATTATTTGTCGATCGCGTTGACAATCAATTAGCCCTGAATGAGGAATTGGCTAAATATAAGTTTTCTCCGAAAGCGGTCAAGCCTGTTAAATAGCACCGGTTACTGAACAAGTTAAATAATGTGGGGTCAAAACTGATCATGGTTGGAACGCCAAAAAGTGGTTTATTATTAGCCGGATCGTGTATTACAGCGATCGCCGCCGTTGGTTCAATTTTTGAACTTTCCTCTGGGGAACCAGAATTAGGGGGATTAATCACAGGGATTATTCTAGCCTTGAGTATACCCCTATCTGTGATACTATTTTGGGCAGCGGTTCAAGATGCCCGCGCCAATCAGTAGACCAACACGCCCAAAGACCGTAGGGTTAAGGCTCTACGGTCGGAATTTACAAGTTAAATTTTTTTGTATTTTAAAGGTTCACAAAATTGTTCAATCCCAGTTTTTAACACATAAATAACCACGGGAGTTACCAGTAGGGGCGGGCATTGATTTTGGTAAATTAAATGGGCGACTATCGGGGCTATATTAGACTGCAATAAATCCTCTTGATAGGTAGGTTCACAGATAGTAACTCGGTGGCGCTTGGCTAAACCATCAAGCCAATTTTCTGATGTAGTGGGGGATTGACCGACATTAATCGCCATAGAAATCGCGGCATCTTCGATATCACCCTCGCAGTCTTCAATCATATCTAAGGCTTGTAATGCTGAGGAATATTCAGCCAATTGGGAACGAAATTGAGCAATTTCTTGAGAAGTCAGAATGAGATTAGACATAGATTATCAATCAGCTTTAAATTAAATCGGAAACCCGATCATGATCAAACCAAGTCGCCAAAGCGATCGCCAAAGCATCCGCCGCATCATCGGGCTTAGGTATCGCCTGTAAGTTTAACTCCCTAGCTACGGCTTCTTGCACCTGATATTTTTTAGCATTACCATATCCGGTCAATGCCTGTTTAATCTGAGCCGGGGTCAACTCAAATATAGGAAGGTGTCGTTGAGCCAAAACCAACACCAAAACCCCCCTAGCTTGAGCCACTGCGATCGTATTTCCCATGCGGTAAAAAAACAACTTTTCGACACCGACAAGATCCGGTTGCCATTGTTCGAGTAGGGTATGGAGGTCAGCATAAATAGTTTGTAGGCGATCGCCCAGGGGTTGATTAGCCTCAGTTTGAATCGCCCCAAAGTCCATCACCGAGAACAAAGACCCTCCCCTAGCTTCTTCGCAAGTGTGACATTCAATAATCCCAAACCCCAAAGTTGCTAGACCGGGGTCCAACCCCATAATCCGAACCACCATAACCCGATACGGTAACACAGGCAGCTTTGCCTGTGATGTTGTTAACTAATTTTGATCCGGTTCGGGTAATCCAAACACTTGGCGAAACACCTTCTGGACTTTGTTTCCAGAATCAATAGACTCCAATGGATCTTTCCGTAGTCGGTGGCGCAGACACAAAGTAATCACCCGACCAATATGGTCAACAGTGACCTCTGTAGCCCCTTCAAACGCAGCTAAAGCCTTCGCCGCCCTGTTAGTGACAATATCTCCCCGCAGTCCATCTACATCTAATTCTGAGCAGACCTGAGAGATTTTCACCCGCAGATCATAATCAATATTAATCCCCGATAGTCTCTCTTGGGCTTCTACTATGCGCCGTTGTAGTTCTTCCTGGGATAGTTGATACTCTCCTAAGAACTCCGGCGGGTTTTGGTCAAAGGCTGTCCGCTGTTCCACAATTTTGACTCGCAGACTAGGTTCTTTCACCGTGCGAATTTCCGCGTGCATTCCAAAACGGTCTAATAATTGGGGTCGCAATTCCCCTTCTTCTGGGTTTCCTGAACCCACCAGGACAAAACGCGCCGGGTGGCGGATAGAAATGCCTTCTCTTTCCACCGTATTCCAACCACTGGCGGCGGAGTCTAGTAGGACATCGACTAGGTGATCGTCGAGAAGGTTTACCTCGTCAACGTAGAGGATACCCCTATTGGCTTTGGCTAATAGTCCCGGTTCAAAGGCTTTTACCCCTTCAGCCAACGCTTTTTCAATGTCAATGGTTCCACAAACCCGATCTTCTGTCGCCCCTAGGGGTAGGTCGATCATTTGTACCTTGCGACGGGTCACCGGGATGGCTTCGGATAAACTCATGCGTTCTCGGACCCCATCACTCATCAGTTCAGGATCGCTGGGGTGACTGTTAAAGGGGTCGTCGGCTATGACCTCTATTTCTGGTAGCAGGTCAGCTAGGGCGCGAATGGTGGTCGATTTACCTGTACCTCGATCGCCCATAATCATTACGCCGCCGATCTTGGGGTCAATCACGTTCAGCAGCAGGGCTAATTTCATTTCTTCTTGACCAACGATCGCCGTAAAGGGAAAAACGGCGCGACGGCTGGTCTGGGATGTTTTGGCTGTATCAGTTGTGACGGCTGTTGGACTCACAATTGTTTCTCTAGTTTCCGGTATACCGTTTTCTATTGTCTCATATTGGGGCGATCGCGTTAGTCCTAATTAAAGACGGGTTCGGACCAGGCGCAACTGGTCAGACCACTTCTTGAGGGGATACTGGGCGATCGCTTCCCCCATTCTACCATTAACTCAGGCACTTAATTAACCAATAATCTGGCAGTTTCATTGACAAAAAATCAACTATATCTTCCAGGGTTATCCCCACAGGAAACTCGCGATTTTCCCAATCAATAATCGCTTGATATATACACTCAAACATAATGCGATCGCTCCTTTCCATAATCACATATTCCCCATTGTTAACCGCATCAAGTTTCTGAATTTCTCGCAGACCAACATCTCCCCTTATCGGCGGTTCCACAGCATCCCGCATTAACCGAAACCGCATTTTTTTATGAGCAAGAACCAAGCGATTAAAATTTTTCATTCTCGCAGTAAACGCACTCCCTGAACCGTGTAAAAATGCCAGCACATAAGTTTGTTGACCTGTTTTAATACACAAATGCTCTGGGATGGTCAGCTTGCCAAATGACAGTTGTTCAACCTTCATCGGATATCGGTTAGTAAATGCAGAAACAATCGACATCAGTTTTCCCACATCATCCATATCACTGATAACGCGAGGTTTATCATAGTCCTTTTCCCATTGGTTTAACAGGTTTTTCCAATATTCATCTAATTGAACATCGACAACTTTTTCCGATTCATAATCAGCTTTTATTGCAGGTTCCGGCTCTGTTGGTCGTGCTTCCGTCGCATCTTCCCCTGTTTGTTCGTTAGGCAAATCCACAAAATCTAATTCAGGTTCATCTGTTTCTGCTAATGGCTTTTCAATGGGAGAGAGAGTCAGATTATCAAATTTTTTAATCGCCTCTCCTACCGCTTTATAAATAGCTTGTAATTCCTGTTTAAACTGCACCGCCTCCACTGCTATAGGGTTCCGAGGTGGAATAATTCGCGGTAGGGGAACACCCTGCACCTTATGGCGGAAGTAATCAGAAGCACGTTTAATAACTGCGCGAATTGAGGGTTGATTGACAATTTCTGCGAGTTCCTGTTTCGTGAAGAGCAGTCCAATATCAACCGTAGCGTGAGGGGAATTAGTTTCAGTTTTTAGCTGACAGAGAGTTTTGAGTAATTGATGCAGTTGTGCTTTAGATGGTCTTTCCAATGTCACCACAGACTGAGAAACTCGGTCTATCACCGAACCATCAAATTGTTCTTGAAAACGCTCCCAACGGTCAGGAAATAAATTCAGAATAATTAAGCTATTGGGAACGTGGGTTAAAATTTCCTTCACTGTCGAACCGAAACTTGCTAAAGTTGATTCGTGGCGTGTATCAAATAGGGACTCCAGTTGGTCAAAAATTAGGATCAGTGGTTCATCTAGTAGCGACAGTTGACCTAGGGTTTTGATAGCCTCTAGGGCAAATTCTTCTCGGTTAAAATCTTCCCCCCAGGGTGTTAATCCCACCTGGTTTAATTCTTCGGATAAGTCAGCATCTCCATTCCCAGATAACCAATGGCGCACCAGGTTTTTTCGGCTAATTTCCGTATACCGACAGAACCGCATAATCCCTTTTAATACTTGGGAACTATAGTCCGTGGAGAGTCCATATTTAGCCCGCCACCACGCCAAAATTTTCTTTTCTATCGCGTCCCAATTTTGCCGATAGCGGTCTGTTCCTGGCTTTCCTACCCGTTCATATAGCGAGAGGTTATCATTCTGTAATTTAGCGATCATTAGTTTACCTTTGTCGCTATTTACCCAGTCAGTTTGGCTCAGAATATTAACAAAACTTTTGGCAAAAAACTGTTCGAGTTGCGTCAGCTTCTTCTGGGGAATTTTTTCGGAAAAAGATTCTAGGATTCTGGTATATGTATGGTAGTTCACCGCCTTAGCATTAGTCGGGTGGCGGATAAAAAATAGGCGGTTTGTCTTCAGGACTTCTTGAGCCAGTCGCATCATTAAATGGGTTTTACCAGAACCTGGTTCTCCCAGAACTATGGCTCCCTGGCTTTGATGGTTGGGGGATTGTTTGATTTCATGAATGACGGCTTTTAGGGTGTCAAATTGATGGCTGTAAATATCCCCATAGTCCGGGTGATATTCAAAGGGTGTATTGACTCGAATACTGCTGAAAGGATTAGGGGTATTCTGGTATAGTTCGGCAATATTTTCAGACATGACTGGTGATTTTAAGGAGTTTAAATAACTATAAAGTTGGTAGGTAAATTGTGCATCATAACTAGCACTGTGAGCATGGCGATCGTCAAATCTCTGGCGGTTTAATCGCAAATCTAAGGTTTTGCATAAGTAACTTAATCCATAGTCGGGAAGGTTTGCTAACTGCTTTTTGGCTAACTTACAGGTACAGATAAATTGATAATTTGGATAGGAAATTTCGACTTGTTTAAAGCTGCGTTTTAATATCCGTTGGTCATGTTCTGCATGATGGCAGATTATGACTTGATTATGGCACAGATTATCGACTTGTTTAACTATATCTAGCAGTGTTTCCTGATGCAGTCTCAATGTCGGTTCTGGGTGGTTTTTGGCGACAAATGCGTGATACAAAATTGCTCCCTGATTATCCACCAGCGCCACTTCCGTTAAGCTGTCTCTCCCTTCTGTATCTAATACAATAAACGAACTTGTATTTAGGTGGTAGTTATCCCTGGTCATGTGAAGTATAGATAATTATATTTTTTGCCAACCCATTTCTCCTAGTCTCCTATTTTTAGCCAAAAGTAAATTATAGGCATTTACTGGCATTTTAAGCAATCACAATTTACAATTCTTAATGATTGTGTGGATACCACAGGTTTAAGGTTGGCTCAAAAAATCCCCAACCTGGCGTTCTGACAGCAAAAAAGGGAATGAAGACTAAGAAGTAGTCTCATTCCCCTAGAGTTAAGTCAGGGGCGATCGCCAAAAATCTTCAACACCCGACTATGCTACTATGTTATTTTACCAAAGGTGGTCGGTTCGGCGCAGGACCGGTGTTTAATTCAAAATCTCTACAATTAATGGCTTCTTCTGATAAGGCTTTACAGGGATGAACGGTACATTTTAAGCGATAGTCTCCCGTAAAAAAAGCGCAGCGACTACAGGGGATATCATGGAGTTTTTTAACGTTTTTAACACCATCTTTAATGGCGATAATAGATGAGTAAATAAATCCCATCAAGGTTATGGATATAAACAATGGAAAGATGAGATTAATTGGCGTTAATGCGGTTTCAGACATGACTATCTCCTGGGAAAATTGATTTTTTTAGCAAAGGAAGGGTCTCCTATAACTGGAATGAGTTGGAATTATTGGATATATTATTCAGTCATAAATCAGAGCATCTTCGGAGCAGAGATAATCTGAAAAACCAAGGAGATCATCCCAAAAATTAACAATAGTCTCACCGACTTTTTGCGGATAAAAATAATGGCAAAAATAGCGACTATCTGGACATTGCCAAAGGCGATCGCATGGTTTAAAAAACCTTTCCCACCCCTGCCATAAATTCTGGTCAATAACCAGGTCATGTTCCCCTCTACATACCAGTAAAGGAACCGGGACACCACCAGGAGAAAAACTCACCCGTTTATATAAACTATGGGGAGACAGGGAACTAATCAGATCCTCTTTTAAAATCCCCATCAATTTTTTAGTAATGGGAGGACATTGAAACCCAAACAGGTTATAAACCGTTTGATTTAACAGTTTTTCTTGACCACAATTGAGAAGCTGTCGTTGTACATAATAATGAGCCTGCCAATCAACAGACGGATAAAAACCCACAGAAATCAAAGTAAGCGATCGCACCATTTCCGGATGTTGACGAGCATATAATAACCCCAACAATCCACTAATACCATGCCCAATTAAATGCACAGGATAATCACAATTTTTCAGATAGTTATGGAGCCAAATTAACGGCGGATTAAATGACAGCGGTTCATCCAGACTCAGATAATACCTATATTGGCTAATATAAGCCGAGTGAGACAAAAAATTTAAGCAGGGTTGGTTAAACTCTTGTAAAGCTGGGCTGACATTTAACCAAACTGCATCATGTAAGACAGCCATGAATTTCTCCTAATGATATTTCCGGCAATTGTATCGATTAATGAGGGCAAGTAGGGGAGTGTTTTTCTGAATAACTAGCCTCAAATAAGAGTCGGTCAACACTTTCTGAAGCTGGCAAAGTCAGGCGACAATTTTGGCATTGCCAATATAAGCCATGATGGCTAAAATGTAGCAGTAATTCTCCAGAGCAACAAGGACAATTCATTTAACCTATTCCCATTTGCTAAAGGATATGAGACGCGGGGGTAAGTCATCTCTAATCGAGTAGTGGATGAGTCAATAGATATCAAGAGATGACACTGACCCATCCACCCACCCGTCTAGGGGGGACTTACTCAGACTTAAACCTCAATAGAGTTTAAAGCTCGTTCAACCCGACGAAAATCAAATCCCAAGGCTCTCAGAGCGTGCCAAAGATGTCCTTGTAGGAAGAAGAATGCTAAGAAGAAATGAGCATTAGCTAACCAACAGCGGGGGGTATGAGCGCCCATGGGTAGGACGGTTGTATCTGCAAAGTAAGGCGCAATTCCGAGTTTAATATCTAGGGGCGGACCGTAGAACTCCACAGGATAAGCCAAAGTATTCACAGCGCAGAAATAAGCTGCCACAAAACCGGCTAAAGCAATGCCACCCAAGGAGTAAGAGAGGATAGCTTCTCCTGAAAAAATCAGGACTTTTTTCGCCCATTTGAGGGGGGGAACCAAGATATGCCAAACACCGCCAGCAATGAGCATCACCCCTACATAAATATGACCGCCAACTAAATCTTCAAGGTTATCGATAGTGGCAAAATGGGTTTGATAGCCATAGATAGTTGCGGGGTTAAGGGTAGGCTCTGTTACCAGACGGACGGTTTGAGTTGCTGCATCATACAGTCCGCCAAAATACATAGCTTTGGCGACTAGCAATAAGGCTCCCATACCTAAAAACAGTAAGTGATGCCCTAAAATTAAGCCCAACTGTTTTGGGTCTTCCCAATCAAAATGAAATTTCTTGGCTTGACCCTGGGCGGTTTTTAAATCTTCGGGTGCTTTAAAGGTGTGAAATAGCGCTCCGGCACCTAATACGGCTGAGGAGATTAAATGAACGGCTCCCACCACAAAGAAAGGGTAAGTATCTACCACTTGTCCACCATCCCCGACACCTAATCCCAGGGTGGCTAGGTGAGGTAGCAGAATTAACCCTTGTTCGCCCATTGGTAGGCTGGGGTCGAACCAGGAAACCTCAAACAGGGTAAAGGCTCCGGCCCAAAATGCAATTAAGGCTGATTGAGCAACGTGGGCGGCAATAAATAGCCCAGACAGGTTAGCAAAGCGGGCATTACCCGCCCACCAGTCATATTTGACGCTTGGATTTTCGTAAGTCTGCATAGTGCTACAACGTTATACATCTTCCCAGCTTATTGCATAAGTATCTCAATAAGCTATTAAGACTTATTGTAAATAACTTTCAATAAAACGCAAGTTAAGTTTTGTTACGAATAGCCAAAAGCCATATATATCAATGATTTAAGCCAAATTACCCCTAGATATTGGCTAAATTTATTATCAATAATCAATAATTCAGTCGCAAACTACAAGTATTAATTATCAATTAAGATGGCCATGCACAAAAAAAGACCCCGATGGTATCGGAGTCCCTGGTTTTTGATTAAGGGGGGGCGAAGCCAAAGGCGGCCCCAAACCTTAACTGATATCTTAACTGAAATTTTAGTAGTCGAAGTCGCCACCCATGCCAGCGCCAGCGGGAGCGGCGTTGTCTTTGGGTTCTGGTTTGTCAGCGACGATACACTCGGTAGTTAAGACCATGCCAGCGATAGAAGCGGCATTTTGGAGAGCAGAGCGAGTGACTTTGGCGGGGTCAACAATACCAGCCTCGAACATATTGACATATTCGCCATTGGCTGCATTGTAGCCGACATCAAAGGATTTTTCTTTCACCCGTTCAGCGACGACAGCGCCATTTTCGCCAGCATTTTCAGCGATCCGTTTCAGGGGAGACAACAGAGCGCGAGCGACAATCATAGCACCGGTGAGAGCCTCACCAGTCAATTGGTTGCTGGTCGCCCACTCTTCCAACTGGGGAGCCAAGTGAGCCAGAGTTGTACCACCACCGGGCACAATTCCTTCCTCAACAGCAGCTTTGGTGGCGTTGATGGCATCTTCGAGGCGCAGTTTGCGGTCTTTCATTTCGGTTTCTGTCGCAGCACCAACTTTGATAACTGCTACACCACCAGCCAATTTAGCCAGACGCTCTTGTAGTTTCTCTTTGTCATAGGAAGACTCGGTTTCTTCCATTTGACGGCGTAGCTGCTCACAACGAGCTTTAACGCCAGCTTCGTTACCTTCAGCAACAATGGTGGTGTTGTCTTTGGTGATGGTGATGCGGCGAGCTTTACCAAGCATATCAATCTTGGTGCTTTCCAGTTTCAGACCAGCATCCTCAGTGATGACTTGACCACCGGTGAGAACTGCAATATCTTCTAACATGGCTTTGCGGCGATCGCCAAAACCAGGAGCTTTAACAGCAGCCACATTCAGCACACCGCGCAGGCGGTTAACCACGAGGGTAGCCAGGGCTTCTTTTTCGATATCCTCAGCAATGATTAACAGAGGACGACTAGAGCGCGCTACTTGTTCGAGAACCGGAACTAAATCCTGAACCAAGGTAATTTTCTTATCGGTGAGCAGGATATAAGGCTCATCGAGGATAGCTTCCATGCGCTCGGTATCGGTAGCGAAGTAAGGGGAGATATAGCCCTTATCAAAGCGCATACCTTCGGTGATTTCCAGTTCGGTAGTCATGGACTTACCTTCTTCGAGGGAAATCACACCCTCTTTACCCACTTTGTCCATGGCTTCAGCGATCATCTGACCAACTTCTTCGTCGTTACCAGCAGAGATGGTACCAACTTGAGCGATCGCTTTAGAATCTTCCACAGGGCGAGCGTGTTCAGCAATTCTGTCTACCAAGAAAGCTGTCGCCTTATCAATTCCCCGTTTCAGTTCAATGGGGTTAGCTCCGGCTGCTACGTTCCGCAGTCCTTCTTTAACCATGGCATGAGCTAGAACCGTTGCAGTGGTGGTTCCATCTCCCGCCGCATCATTGGTTTTAGAAGCCGCTTGACGAATCAGGGCTACACCAGTATTCTCAATGTTATCTTCGAGTTCGATTTCTTTGGCGATCGTCACCCCGTCGTTAACGATTTGGGGTGCGCCAAATTTCTTTTCTAGGACTACGTTACGGCCTTTGGGTCCGAGAGTAACGGCTACGGACTCAGCCAAGATGTCCATACCACGTTCGAGGGCGCGACGAGCATTTTCGTTGTATATAATACGTTTTGCCATAGGTTCCTATTTCAGTTGCTATTCGGATACTACAAAGGACTGTCAATCAGTTTTGACACGCTAGCGACCCACAGAAGAGTCAAAATGTGGGATAATGATTAGTTATCGGTTTAGTTGACGATCGCCAGGATGTCTTTTTCAGCCAACAGGACGTATTCATCGCCGCCGAGTTTGATATCAGTTCCGGCGTATTTGGAATACAGAACTTTGTCGCCGACTTTGACTTCCATTTCGCAGCGGGAGCCATCATCATTGCGTCGTCCCGGTCCAGCGGCTACGATTTCGCCAACCTGGGGTTTTTCTTTAGCGGTGTCCGGCAGCAGAATTCCGCCTGCAGTTTTTTCTTCTGAAGCACTGACCTTAACGAACACACGCTCGCCAAGGGGTTTAACCGTAGAAACACTAAGAGAGACAGCAGCCATTCAATTACCTCCTATTTTCAAACACTGTGCTGAGAGTTAACAGCATTTAGACCCCACTTAGGGAAACTGTCTCAAGTTTGCCCATCTCGGTCGGATGTCCATCTGATGTTTTTAGCACTCTCAACCTCTGAGTGCTAATTTACCTAATCGAGTAAGGCGATCGCAACAGCATCAACTGTACGGGTTTCCGAACCGATCCGGTAGTGAAAAGTGAAAATAGCCAAAAACTTATGGGTGAGTGTGAACTTGCCAATGTTTCCCGTGTCTTCGGTATAATGGATGATTGGGTCTCAGGTATCATTATCCAAGCATATTATCCGTAACTTTATGATTGAACATCCCCAAAACCCAGAACCGGAAACTAACAACCCCGAGTATTGCGAGGGAGGGTCTCTAGCAGTCACGGTTAAGAACCTAGGTTTATCGCAAATTCAACGTCACATATTCCTATGCGCTGACCAAACCAACCCGAAATGCTGCTCGAAGCCAGCCAGTATCGAATCTTGGAATTATCTCAAAAATCGGCTCAAAGAACTAAACCTAGACCGTCCCACAGCGGACCATCCCGGTTGTATATTTAGAACCAAAGCCAATTGTTTGCGGGTGTGTTGTCAAGGGCCAATTTTAGTAGTATATCCCGATGGTGTTTGGTATAGATCCGCCACTCCCGAAGTGATTGAACGGATTATTCAAGAACACCTAATCGGGTCTAGTGTTGTAGAGGAGTACGCCTTTCTCAGCCACCCATTAAGTTTATCTGAGCTAGAAAACAACAGTTGATTATCAGTCACTGACAGGGTAAGGAGTCCGATTCTAGCTGGCATGGTTGAATTTTAAGATATCATAGGGTAAAACCCCCTGTATACTGCTGCCCCTAGGAAGTTCACCCAAACTGTTAATAGTCCCCCAACTAGATCATATCTCCAACGGAACAATGAACCAAAATACTGTCGCACCGGAACCAAGGCGACTTATGCTAGTAGACGATGATCCTAACCTCGTGATTTTGGTCAGCGATTATCTGGAGTTGCGAGGGTATCAAGTCACCATTGCCGAAAATGGTCAAAAAGCCCTCGAAAAACTGGAAGAAGAAGTGCCAGAATTAATAATTTGTGACATTATGATGCCGGAGATGGATGGCTATACCCTAGTCAAGCTAATCCGGGAAAATTCCCAATTTGGTTGGATTCCGGTAATTTTCCTATCCGCCAAAGGACAAAGCGAAGACCGGGTTAAAGGCCTCAATACCGGGGCTGATGTGTATATGGTCAAGCCTTTTGATCCAGAAGAACTAATGGCTCAGGTAGAGTCATCTCTGCGACAAACTGAACGTCTAACCCGATATCGTAAATCCGTCATCGGAACCTCCCCAAAAATTAAAGTTCGCTCTGGGGTGGAGTTGACCCCAACAGAGTTAAAGGTGGTTGAGTTGGTAGCCAAGGGAAAGGGAAACCGAGAAATCTCCAAAATTATGGAAGTCAGCCAGCGGACTATTGAAAGCCATATCAGTAATATGTTAGGTAAAACTGGACTTCATAACCGCACCCAACTAGCTCGCTGGGCTTTGGAGAGTCAAGAAATGTAGGGGTTTTCTGCTGAGTGGGGCGATCGCTGGCGCAAGTTGATCGCACAACACTGTATACTATTATGAGGGTCATAATCGGACTTCTATATTTTAAATTGAGACCAGAAAACACTACTATTAGTCAGTTTCAGCCAAAGCGCCGCCCATGCTACGAATGTACCAGTTAGGTATTTCGTCAGTTAGTGGCGTTTGTGGTGTCCAGTCATCAGTCCAGTATGGCATTATTACCTACCACAGAAATCACTCGGTCGCACTGGCTATATCTTAGACCTTGATGGCTCGCTGACTAACTTTAGCAGTAAGATACTACTGTGGCTCGCTGTTGGTCTGGCTTTAACTAAACTCCTGAAGATCATAACCGCCATTGAAAGGAGGGTAAGATCGGCTAGTAGTGATTTCAATTGCAGCTAATATAATCAAAGGTGAAACTCAGGTAAAACTCTCGTAAAATTAGGATATTGAACAGCCAATATGATATTTTTATATGGTTCTGACAACTCGAAAATTAGGGTTTTGTTAGCCTATTGGAGGATAGTAAAACCTAGGCATAGGTTCGATTATAGGCTCTGATATGACATATCAATCTTGTCAGAGATTCGGGTTAAACTTAGTGAGTATTCACGTGCTAAGATAAAGTATCTAGTTTAAATTCTTTACTACAAATATTAGGTCTTTAGTTTGTATGCCTAACTTGAGAAACCGTCTATCTATTTTTGTAGACGGTAACAATATGTTCTACGCTCAACAAAAAAACGGCTGGTTTTTTGATCCCCGAAGGGTTTTGGACTATTTTAAACATGAACAAGCCGATCTGATTTTTATTAATGCTTTCTGGTACACGGGACTCAAAGACCCTCAAGACCAAAGGGGGTTTCGGGATGCCTTGATTAGCCTAGGATATACAGTCCGCACCAAAATTTTAAAAGAATACTATGATGATAGTTCAGGTAGGTATTCTCAAAAGGCAAATCTGGACATTGAAATTGTGGTCGATATGTTTAATACGGTAGATCAATACGATCGCGTAGTGTTGTTTAGCGGAGATGGTGATTTTGAGCGAGCTATTGAGTTGCTACGTTCTAAAAATACTCATATCACCGTGGTTTCCACAGAAGGAATGATTGCGAGGGAACTACGCAACGCTACCGATCGCTATATAGATCTTAACGACATCCGAGACCAGATTGAGAAAATCGACTATTAAGTTAAACTGTTGACTATGGGAGGATTTACACCAATGACTATTCAACCCCACCCAGATCGGGTAATTATTTTTGATACTACCCTACGGGACGGAGAACAATGCCCAGGAGCTACCTTAAACGTTGATGAAAAGCTAGTGATTGCTCGACAACTAGCGCGTTTAGGAGTAGATGTAATTGAAGCCGGGTTTGCGATCGCCAGTAGCGGAGACTTTGAAGCCGTACAACGCATTGCGGAAACCGTAGGAACCGAAAACGGTCCGATTATATGTAGTCTAGCTCGGTCTGTCAAGGCTGATATTGAAGCGGCGGCTAAGGCTCTGAAACCGGCGGCTCATCCCCGCATTCATACTTTTATTGCTACCTCTGATATTCACCTGAAATACAAACTCAAAAAGACTCGCCAGGAAGTCCTAGACATCACCAGCGAGATGGTAGCCTATGCTAAATCGTTATGTGAGGATATCGAATTTTCTCCAGAGGACGCTGGACGCTCTGACCCCGAATTTCTCTATCAAGTTTTAGAAAGAGCGATCGCCGCTGGTGCGACAACAGTTAATATTCCCGATACTGTCGGCTACACCACACCCTCAGAATTTGGCGGTTTAATTCGCGGAATTAAAGAAAACGTCCCCAATATCGATCAAGCCATTATCTCCGTCCACGGTCACAACGACCTAGGGTTAGCGGTGGCTAACTTCCTAGAAGCCGTTAAAAATGGCGCACGACAACTCGAATGTACTATTAATGGTATCGGAGAGCGTGCCGGAAATGCAGCCCTAGAAGAGTTAGTTATGGCTCTCCATGTGCGCCGACAATTCTTTAACCCCTTCTTCGGTCGTCCGGCTGACTCAGAAGTTCCCATCACCAATATTAATACCCGTGAGATTTACAAAACTTCCCGTCTGGTATCTAACCTAACGGGGATGTTAGTACAGCCGAATAAGGCCATTGTCGGTGCTAATGCCTTCGCTCACGAGTCGGGAATTCACCAAGATGGAGTTCTCAAAAATAAGTTAACCTATGAAATCATGGATGCTCAATCCATTGGATTGAATGATAACCTGATTGTCTTAGGTAAACATTCCGGCCGCCATGCCTTCCAAAATCGTCTACAGGAGTTGGGTTTTGACCTGTCTGATGATGAGATTAATAAGGCTTTTGTCCGATTTAAAGATGTGGCTGACAAGAAAAAAGAAGTCACTAACTGGGATATTGAAGCCATTGTTAATGATGAAATTCAACAAACCCCAGAATTGTTCCGCCTGGAGTTAGTACAGGTGTCCTGTGGAAATAATGCTCGTCCGACGGCGACTGTTACCCTCAGAACTCCTGAAGGTCAAGAGTTGACTGACGCGGCTACGGGAACTGGTCCGGTGGATGCGGTTTATAAAGCTATTAACCGGGTGGTTAATGTTCCTAATGAGTTGATTGAGTTTGCGGTACAGTCAGTAACTGCGGGAATTGATGCGATCGGAGAGGTTACTATTCGCTTACGCTATCAAGGACGAGTCTTTTCTGGTCATGCTGCTAATACTGATATTATCGTAGCTTCTGCTCAGGCTTACATTAATGCTCTCAATCGCCTACAATCTTCCCTAGAACCAAAATCTAATCAGGTGGGCGATCGCCAATCTGTTATTAGTGTTTAAAGGGTTAATTTTCATGGGAGAGGGTTGGGGATTTGTCCCCAGCCCCCCTATCTGTGGACAGATTTAATTCAATCCCGACTGAAATAAATTTCCCAGTCTGTAAGTAAATGTTAAGCTAGAGCAATGTTCCGTTATTGAAGTTGATATCGAAGAATCTAATATGTTATCTCAACCCATATTTGACGATCGCTCTCTCAGTCAGTCCTTTTATCAAACTCTGATTAAACGCTTCCCTAACTCTCTACACCAGTCAATTCAAGACCTTTTAACTGAATGTCGCCTAGGTATGGCTCCGAGTCCAACGGGAGTCAAAACTTTTTTTATTATTGCTCCCTCTGTGTTAATTGGCGATCGACTTCTCCATCAAATTGATACTATTATCGACCGTGTGGCTGACCTCATGGGAGGTGTCGGACAAGTTGCTATTTGCATTCATCCCCCACAAGACATTAGCGATCAACCTACCACAGAAGTTAATAGCGATCGCTCTCCCCACACTCACCCACAATACATGATGTGTAAAATTTTCCCCGTCTTGATCAATGAATAATAGGGACGCTATGTAGGGGCGGGTTCCACCGTTAACTACATATGGGGGTGAGAGGATTAAAAAACCCGCCCTTAACCGAGAGTTCCACCGTTAATTAGATTTGGGGGTGAGAGGATTAAAAAACCCGCCCTTAACCGAGAGTTCCACCGTTAATTAGATGTGGGGGTGAGAGGATTAAAAAACCCGCCCTTAACCGAGGGTTCCACCGTTAACTACATCTGGGGGTGAGAGGATTAAAAAACCCGCCCTCCGGCTGTAGCCAAATCATGTATTTTGGCATTAAGACAAGGAACCATCATAGCATTAGCTTATCAGGTTTTGGTTAAACCTGTCAACTGGCTGCTGAAAAATTCTCGAAAATTCCCGGCTTTAGATAAGTGATACAAATATTTTTGCCGGAATAATTTTAATATTCAAAAAATTGTTAATAATTGTTGCGAAATTTATTACAAATTATTCTCAATACTTGACGAGAGAATGGGGGTTCTGGTAGTTTTAGAGAAATAATAATCCAGGGGTTCTTATGCAAAATTCGCAAAATATCGGCTAGAACCATGATTCTCTGGTGATTTAGGGTAAGTTGTTGGGGTAAATTGGAGTTATTCGATGCACGGGTTTTGGGGTAAATTGATCCTAGCCCCGCAGCCTGGTATTGACAAAATACACTTTTTGTGTATAGAGGTTTTTGCTAAGGATAGGGGCTATGATGGTGCTATAGGTCCAAGGTAGCAAAAGTAGGACCATCAGGGGACTCAATTAACTCTCGTACCCGATAAATAGGGCGATCCTGAGACTCATGATAGGTCCGCATAAGCAACTCAGCCAAGAGTCCAAAACACAATAATTGAATACCAGTTAATGTGAGCAAAACAGCCAACATTAAGAGAGGTCTGTGTCCGATACTAGCGCCCAATACTAAGCGGAGGAAACTGAGATACCCTCCGGCGGTGATACCAAATAGTAAAAGGACAAAACCCAGCAGCCCAAAAACGTGCATAGGTCGGGTGAGAAAGGTTTTGATAAAAGCAATGGTAAATAAATCCATTAATACGCGAAAGGTGCGACCTAAACCGTACTTACTGCGACCATAGCGGCGGGGATGATGTCGCACAGGTAATTCAGTGACTCGTGCGCCTTCGATAAAAGCCAAAACGGGTAAAAAGCGGTGTAATTCTCCATAGAGTTTCATGTCATGGACTACTTCTGCACGATAGGCTTTGAGAGAACAGCCATAATCATGAAGTTGGACTCCGGTAATTTTACCGATTAACCAGTTAGCAATTTTGGAGGGAAGTAGGCGAGTTAAGAAGTCATCTTGACGATGTTTGCGCCAGCCACTTACTACGTCGTAACCCTTAGATAATTCTGCTAATAAATGGGGTATATCAGCGGGATCATTTTGTAGGTCTCCGTCGAGGGTGACAATGACTTGACCTTTGGCGTGGTTAAAACCGGCAGACATAGCGGGGGTTTGACCGTAGTTGCGACGGAGGATAATTACCCGTAGGTGAGGATTGGTTAAGACCTGTTGTTTGAGTAATTCGGCGGAACCGTCTACAGAACCATCATCGACGCAAATTAATTCATAGGCGATCGCCGCATCGGTGAAACTCTGGTGAATGGAAGTGATGAGAGTGGGTAAACTTTCTAATTCGTTATAAACAGGTACGACCACAGAAACGGTGAAGCTGGTGTGCTTGTCCGACCTATCATCAACCCTGACGCAGCCAGATTTTCCTGGTAAAATATCCATGTGGTATATGTGAGCGTTTAGCAATTCCTAGAAATCCTACAACATTCGGGGTATAGTTGACAGGGGAGTAAGCCAATTGGTGCGGGTTCGTGGTTCGGTTGATGGCTAGTCAAACACCCTGGACTGATGTTCATGCTAAGGTACATAGATCTCTGAGAAGCCGAAATCTTTTACCCTGTGGAGAGGCCCTGTTGGTGGCTGTGTCTGGGGGTCAAGATTCGATGTGTTTAATCAGACTATTATTAGACTTGCAAGGGAAATGGAATTGGCGAATGGCGATCGCCCATTGTGATCATCAGTGGCGGCGCGACTCGGTAGCTAATGCTGATTATATTGAGGAGTTGGGTAAAATTTGGCAGGTCCCATGTTACCGATTAACAGCCCCACAAATACCGAAAACAGAAGCGGCGGCGCGGGAGTGGCGTTATCAAGTGTTGGGGGAAATTGCCCAAACAGATAATTATGGTTATGTAGTAACAGGTCATACGAAAAGCGATCGGGCTGAGACGTTATTATATAATCTAATTCGTGGTAGTGGTGCCGATGGATTAACTTCTTTAGTGTGGAGTCGTCCTATATTCGGGAGGGAGGCAGAAACAAAGCCAATATTAGTGCGTCCTTTACTAGAGATAACTCGTCAGGAAACGGGAGAATTTTGTCAACAGCGAGATTTGCAAATTTGGGAAGATAGCACTAATACAGATGTGAGTTATGCTAGAAACCGTATTCGACATCAACTGATACCGGAGTTGGCAAATAAGTTTAACCCCAAGGTTGAACAAGCCTTAGCCCAAACGGCTGAATTATTGCGGGCTGATGTAGAATATTTGGAACAAGAAGCTGATGAATTATATAGTTTGGCTATGGCTCCTGCGCCGTGTAATAATAGCTATGGAGTAAATCGCCACAAATTGAAATCAGCCCCTTTAGCCCTGCAACGTCGGGTGATGAGAAGGTTTTTAGAGGAGGTACTGAGGAAAGGGACTAACTTTGAACAAGTCGAAAAACTGACCCGCTTAATTTATGCCCCAAACCGATCGCAAAGTGATCCTTTTCCCGGTGGTGCGATCGCCCAAGTTGAGGGAGAATGGATCTGGTTAAAATTTCCGCCCCAAGTGGGTGATGAAGCTAATTAATCATTCACAACAGGAATTTTTCACGATGTATATACCTATTTGGCCGGGTAATGCTAAGACTAATGGTGCTACCTGGGACGGTAAAGGGACTAACTTTGCATTATTCAGTGAAAATGCCACAGCAGTTGAACTGTGCTTATTTGATAGTAAAGACCAAGAGACTCGCATTCCCCTAACCGAAGTAGAAAACTTTGTCTGGCATGGTTATGTACCGGGAATAGCCCCCGGTCAACGATATGGTTTCCGGGTGCATGGTCCTTTTGCACCGAATGAAGGGCATCGTTTTAATCCTCATAAACTGCTGATTGATCCCTATGCCAAAGCCTTGGATGGTGAAATTGGTTATGGTGAGGAGATTTTTGGCTATCGATGGGAAGATCCCGAATTAGATTTAGGCTATTCGGAATTGGATGATGCTCATTTAGTGCCGAAAGCAGTGGTTGTAGATGAGTCCTTCGACTGGGAAGATGATCAGCCCCTGGATATTCCCCAACATGAGACAATTATTTATGAAATGCACGTGCGGGGATTTACCAAACTACACCCGGATATCCCGGAAGAGTTACGGGGAACTTATGCGGGTTTGGGACATCCGGCGGCGATCGCCTATTTACAATCCCTAGGAATTACAGCAGTCGAATTGATGCCTGTTCATCATTTCCTATCTCAACCGGGACACTTGGTAGATAAGGGGTTAAGAAATTATTGGGGTTATGACTCAATTGGCTATTTTGCGCCACAGTATAACTATAGTGCTGACCCCACCCCTGGCAACCAAGTCCGGGAATTTAAGGAAATGGTAAAAGCCCTCCATGCTGGGGGTATCGAGGTCATCTTAGATGTTGTCTATAACCACACCGGAGAAGGCAACCATTGCGGTCCTACTCTATCCCTGCGGGGGATTGATAATGCTAGTTATTATCGGTTAGTGGAAGACGATCGCCGCTATTATATGGACTTTACTGGCTGCGGTAATTCCCTCAATGTTAGCCAGCCCCAAGTTCTGAAACTGATTATGGATAGCCTCCGCTATTGGGTTTTGGAAATGCACGTTGATGGCTTCCGCTTTGACCTAGCCTCGGCTTTGGCGCGAGAACTCTATGAGGTCAATAGTCTAGCGGCATTTTTTGATATTATCCACCAAGATCCGGTGCTTTCTAATGTCAAGTTGATCGCTGAACCTTGGGACGTGGGAGAAGGTGGCTATCAGGTGGGTAAATTCCCCCTGTTATGGTCGGAATGGAATGGCAAATATAGGGATACGGTGCGGGACTTCTGGCGCGGTGAGGATAGTTCTTTGGCGGAATTTGCTTATCGGTTTACTGGGAGTTCTGACCTGTATGAGGATAATGGACGACAACCTCACGCTAGTATTAATTTTGTCACCGCCCATGATGGATTTACTCTCAATGACTTGGTGAGTTACAACGAAAAACACAACGAAGAGAATGGGGAGGATAACAACGACGGGGAAAGCCATAACCGCTCTTGGAATTGTGGGGAAGAAGGCGAAACAGATGATCCTGATATTTTAGAGTTGCGAAACCGCCAGCGTCGTAATTTCTTGGTGACATTAATGTTATCCCAAGGGGTGCCGATGATGGTCAGCGGTGATGAGTTGGGACGGACTCAAAAAGGCAATAATAATGCCTACTGTCAAGATAATGAAATTTCTTGGCTCGATTGGGATCTACCTGGGTCTAATGCGACTCTGTTGGATTTTACCCGTCAGTTGATTTATTTCCGCCGCCAACATCCGGTTTTCCGCCGCCGTAAGTGGTTCCAAGGACAAGCTATTCATGGTTCGGGAGTTAATGATCTGGGCTGGTTTAATCCAGACGGCGGCGAAATGACTGAGGAACAATGGAATGCTGGATATGCTAAGGCGATCGCTGTTTTTATTAATGGTGAGGAAATTCCCGCCCGTGGTCCTAAGGGTGAACGGGTGATGGATGATAGCTTTATGCTATTATTTAATGCTCACTATGAGGAAATCGAATTTGTTTTACCAGAAGGTTTACAGGCTCGACATTGGCAAGTTATTATTGATACCAAAGAATCTTTATTGCTGCCACAAGGACCTTATTACTCTGGTAATCAACCTATCCTAACTGAAGCGCGATCAGTGATCGTTATGCAAATGCGTTAGGAATTAATGGAAAATTTGGGGAGGGACAATTGATGATTGATGATTGTCAATTGTCTTTTCCTTGTCTGTTAGTCAATTCCCGATTTACTAAACTACTCCCAATGGCGATCGCTCAAATTTTTCAACAGTTTGGGGCTTGGTTTCCCAGCGCACATCAAAAAATTAAAGCCCAGGCTGATGAGTTGGGGGACAAATTTAAGGGAATAGAACTTGACCCAATTCCACCCCAGAATTTACTGCGCCTCAAACAAGCTGTGGCTGATTTAAAGACACCATCACCTCACCAAGAGTTATTGCGCGCACAATTGTCGCAAGCGATTAATTCCTGGTCTGAGGGGGCAGAATGTGATAATGCTATGGTGGTTTTGGCTAGTCCGGTAGAGGCTATATCTACTGTGTTTTGGGATACTTTGAGTTCCTCAGAACCAATGGATGGTTTGACTCGCCAATGGCTGCCTTGGTCAGAGCGACCGGGAAACCATACTATTATTATATCACAACTAGAAGAGAGTATTTTACAACCGACTCAGGAAGAGCGATCGCTGGTGGTAATTCCTGATTTGAGTTGGTGTTTTTTGCGGTGTGTCGATGGTTTGCTGGGAATTGAAAGGTTAGCAGATGCGATTTTTAGCGATCGCTCACGGTTTTGGCTGATTGGTTGTAACCATTGGAGTTGGCTATATTTAGATCGAGTTTGTCAACTGGGAAATTTGGTGGGTGTGAAAACATCAATTCCGCCTCTCAGTGCGATCGAACTCAAGGAATGGTTAACTCCGGTATGGGAAACTGTAGATCTACAATGGGGTGAAAAATCCGAGGGTGAGGAGGAAAAACCAGATGACAACTGGTGTTGTAGTGAGGAAAAACGATATTTTGAGCAGCTAGAAGATGTGTCTGAGGGTAATCGTGCGATCGCTGCTGACGCTTGGCTAAATTCTTTGGGTATTTCCCCGCCGCCAGAAGAGGAAGAGGAGGAAGAAGGGGAAAACCAGACCGGAGAAAATCCTGATCAACCTTGGTTGGTCGATCGCCCTAGTATACCAGAATTGCCCAGTTTGACTAAAAGCGATCGCTTTTTGCTGTTTTCCTTAATATTACATGGTTCCATCTCTTTGCCTCACTTGTGTATGACTTTAGGGGAGGGAGAGAGTGCAACTCAAACTCAGGTTCAGAAACTCATCCGTGATGGCTTAATTGTCCGCCGTCCGGGAAACAGTGGTGCAGCGCCACGGTTTACGATCAATGGTATTTACTACCCTCGTCTCAAGCGATATCTCGATAACAATAAATTTATGGTGGGTGAGGATTAGAAATGTTAATCGACATTTGGCTATATCAGTTATTGGCTGAAACCAACGGGGAAGCGACGACTAACCCTAATCAAATTTGGGCGGATATCACCTTTGGGAAAATTGTCTTGGGGGTGGTGATTTTTATGCTGACCTATGGCGGTGTTATCGTTACCGAAAAGTCTCTTTACTGGTTTTCCGAACAGGTCCCGCTGCGGTTTCGTTTATTGATCAAAGAGTCTGTACCCTTCTGGCGAGCCTTTATTTTTGGGTTGGCGGGGGTGATCTTGATTAATTTGTTTCTGGACCTATCCTCGACTAATCTGTTGGCGATAACTGGGACGGCTGCGGTGGCGGTGGGTTTTGCCTTTAAAGATTATGCCAGTTCGGTGATCTCTGGGATGATTGCTTTATTTGAAAGACCTTATCAAGTCGGCGATCGCGTCACTATTGATGGTCAGTATGGGGAAATCATCAGCTATGGACTCCGTGCGATCCAACTGCAAAGCCCTGATGATGATATTGTCACCATTCCCCATAATAAAATGTGGACAGAGCCGATCATCAATGCTAATAAGGGTGAAGTAGAAGCACAGACGGCGGTTGATTTTTATTTTGCCCATGATGCCGATATCGATCGCATTATCCCTATACTATATAGAGTGGCTCAGACCAGCAAATATACACAACTTAACCTCCCCATTGTGGTGGTGGTAAATGAGAAGCCTTGGGGAACTTTGGTGAAGCTGAGATGCTATCCCATGGATGTTAGGGATGAGTTTATTTTTAAAACTGACCTAATTCGCCGCGCTAAAAAGACTTTTGGGGAGTTAGGCATTCCTTACCCCGTCTTACCCGCGATAATTACTGATTAATCCCCAAATAGCTATCAGGCTGGAAAATTGGCGATGGGCGATTATGCGATCGGATAAGGGGTTGTCAATTCCAATTTTTACCTATAAAATAATCGAGAATTGGAATTTTAGCCTTCATGTCCAATCCTTTTCTGTTTCTCGAATATGAACCCGCTTTTGAGAGCTTGGGGGATGATTATTATGATGTCGTAGCGGCCGCCTCCTTCCCGCTGCATATTTTGCGTTTCCGTAATGATGAATTGCTGCTCAAATTGGGAATTGACCCACAAGAAACCCAAGATCTCGATTTTATAGAGGCTTTTGGTAAATTTGAAAGTGTGACGCGGTTTTTGGCGATGCGTTACCACGGCTATCAGTTTGGAGAATATAATCCCGGTTTGGGAGATGGTCGTGGGTTTCTCTATGGACAGGTGCGCGGAATAGATGGAGAATTGTATGATTTTGGTACTAAAGGATCGGGTACAACTCCCTACTCTCGCCATGCCGATGGCCGCCTGACTTTAAAGGGGGGAGTCCGGGAAGTATTAGCAGCAGAAGCACTCCATAGACAAGGGGTGAGGACTTCTCGATGTTTAAGTTTAATTGAAACCGGAGAAAAGTTATGGCGGGGGGATGAACCTTCCCCTACCCGGTCTTCGGTAATGGTGCGAATGAGTCGATCGCATATTCGGTTCGGAACTTTTGAACGATTGCACTATTTTGGTCGCCCAGATCTGATCAAAAAACTCTTAGATCATGTGGTTGAGATTTATTACCCCCATTTATTAGACTCTGGCGATCGCTTCGTCGCTTTTTATGGGGAATTGGTGCAACGGGTAGCCACTTTAGCCGCTCAGTGGATGGCTGCTGGGTTTTGTCATGGTGTCTTAAATACCGATAATATGTCGATTACAGGGGAGAGTTTTGATTATGGTCCCTACGCATTTATGCCGACTTATGATCGGAGTTTCACCGCTGCCTATTTTGACTATGGTAGGCTTTACTGTTATGGTAATCAGCCTTTGATTTGTCGGGGTAATCTCGAGTTGTTGCAAAAACCTCTATCAATGGTGGCAGACTCAGATAGCCTCAAACAGGCTTTAGACAATTTCTTTGACTACTATGGTCAGGCTTACCAGCAATTGATCTTAAAAAAATTGGGCTTTCCAGAAGCACAGGTCTCTGAACCCGAAGAATTGATTAAGTTGACTATTGATTTGCTCAAAGACAATACAGTGGGATATCATGACTTCTTCTCCCAACTCAGGGAAGGCTTTACTCCCCTCTGGCGAGATGATGAAACCGAGATTCTCAAGGATATAGGAGATCTTAAACACTTAGTCCCCTGGCGACATCTGTACTATCACCATTTGCAGTCAAAGTCGAGGGCCGAAATGGAACAAATGAAACAGACCCTCAAACAATATAACCCGACTACGATTTTGCTCAGACCAGCTATTGAGGCGGTTTGGGAACCCATTGCGGCCGCTGATGATTGGGAGGCGTTTTATCAATTACTCAATCAGATCAGATCAGAATAATTTCGGGTTGGTGCGATCGCCTTTTAAGCTATAGCATTTGCTCACTGCCAACAGATGTCTCTGGGTAGCTGGAGGGGGAGACCGTCAAAGCTGTTGATCTCCTCAGCCTGTCTATGATACCCTATCCCCTCAAATCGCTGTTATCCGCTATTAGGTTAGGTTATACATCCCCCCATTGGCGATCGCTTAATTGTCCGAGTCGGGGATACTCACAACCACCGGATATGGCGTTTTTCAGATAGGTTTTGGTCTAGTTTATGTCAAATCTCGTCATGGTTTGTCTCCACTGTTATCAGACCCACGGTAACTGTATTATTTAAAACTAATATATTTTGCCTTGATGGGGGGGACCATATTTATTGGTTGTCGGGATCTTAGCAGTCAAATCTACTTAGGTTCTGTCATAGATGGCTTCCCCAGGGAAAAGGAAAGATTGGGGAATTTGCTTTGTCCATTTCCTGGGCATTTTCAGTCCAGTGGTTCTGATTTGATCGCAGTCAGCAAGTCTATGTCAGGAGTTCCCATAAAAAAAATTACTCCTCAGCGACATTTAAGTTATATGATCTATAAAATATCCAACAAATATGTTAGGATTGACTAAATTAGAAATGGAGTAGATCAATGGCAAAAACTACAGCAGAAAAACTTCCTGAAGAACCGATGACCGGAAAGACTTTACTGCAAAAAGTCAAATCACTCGGACCCAGCTACTCTCGTCGTGAGACAGCCAAGCAGTGTGGCTATTACACCCGCACAAAAGACAACCAAACTCGTGCGAACATGACCGAGTTTTATGATGCACTGCTGGCAGCTAAAGGAATTGCCTTAGATCCGGGTCGTTCTAAAGATGGACGTGGCCGGGAAGCTAGTTACCGCGCTTGCGTTCATAAAAATGGCTCCTTGGTAATTGGTGCTAACTATACCCAGGAAATGGGTTTGAAACCCGGTGATCAATTTGAAATTCGCCTGGGATCTAAACATATTCACCTGATTCAAGTTGAACCAAAGGGCATGGTTGATGAAGATGACGAAGAATAAATAAATATCAGGCTCATCTGTCTTGCTGATCACCAGTGAAGCATGACTCAGGTTGTCTATGGGCGCGAGTGGTGTTTCTGGGATGGCTTAATCAAGACAATGCGGCGGGAGTAAAATTCGGTTGGCATCAGTGATCACCGCCTGCGGTTCGCCAAGAATGTCATAATCGATCGCCTACCAGATAGATGGCGATCAAAACCTAGCTAGGAATCCGTATTAGTCCACCACTGTGGGCTTCTCTATAATGCCGACAGTTGGCAACCTTTTCCACTCTTTGAACTCGACGGAATGCGATCGCGACGGGTTCTGATTCGAGGTAGTGGAAAATTCATCAAGGACTCATTAATTTTGATAATGTGGTGGTTTAGGATTGCTCACCTAGTGATAGGGTGAATCATATTGTGTTGGGCATCCTTACCCCACAGGTTCTGCTATGGAGTTCTTGTGATCTATGATAGTTCAAGAAACAGCATCCATGCTAACCAGAGATGGGGTGCGTTTGGATGCTGATATTTATCGCCCAGAACAGTCAGGGGAATTTCCGGTATTATTAATGCGACAACCCTATGGAAGGGCGATCGCATCCACCGTAGTTTACGCCCATCCCCAATGGTACGCCCAACAGGGTTATATCGTAGTAATTCAAGATGTGCGCGGAAGGGGAACCTCTGAGGGAGTGTTTCAACTATTCGCCCATGAATTAGAAGATGGCGTTGATACCGTCAACTGGGCTGCTAATTTACCCCATAGCAATGGCTATGTGGGGATGTATGGGTTTTCCTATCAGGGGATGACTCAAATTTATGCTGCCAGTGGCTACCCACAGGCCCTTAAAACCCTCTGTCCCGCCATGGTCGCCTGTGACCTGTATCAGGATTGGGCTTATGAAGGGGGGGCTTTTTGTTGGCAGGTTAACCTAGCTTGGGGAATTCAATTAGCCACCGAAACCGCGCGCTTGCGGCGGGATGAACCAGCCTATAGGGGTTTATATAATCTTTCCCGGCATCTGCCCTTATACGGCGAAATTCCTGCCTCTCCTGAAACCTTTACAAACCTGGCTGCTGATTCTTTCTATCATGATTGGCTACAGCAGGATCAGCCGGGAGACTATTGGCGGGATCTTTCCCCCTCCACAGATAATCTGGATTTACCCATGCTGCACATTGGCGGATGGTTTGACACCTATCTGCGGGGGACGGTTAATTTCTATCGGGATATGGCTAATCGTAGTTCATCTCCTCAGTATTTGATTATTGGACCTTGGCCGCATTTACCCTGGGGCCGACAGGTGGGTGGTGTTGATTATGGTCCAGAGGCGGTTAATCCCATTGATGAGTTACAGATCCGCTGGTTTAACCATTTTCTTAAAGGTATTGATACCGGACTTTTGCAGGAAAAACCTGTCACTCTGTTTTCCATGGGGGATAATTGCTGGCGAGAGTTTGACCAATGGCCGCAAGGGTCTAGTCAATCTTATTTTCTCACCAGTACAGGTCTAGCCGCAATTCGACCAGATTCTGGTTTACTTTTACCAGAGGATATAATCGCTTCTATGGCTGCCGAAGAAGACGAGGAAGACGAAGAAGACGAACACATTTTACCCGATACTGTGGATGTGTTTGTTCATGATCCTTTCCGTCCAGTCCCAGCCCTTGGGGGTCATGCTACATTAACTCCTGGATCTTTTGATCGTCGCGCTTTGGACTGTCGCGCTGATGTACTTACCTACACTTCTGATGCTTTACATGAGGATTTGCATTTAGTCGGAAATGTATTTGTTGAGGTTTACTGTGAAGCTGATAGCCCTAGTTTTGACTTGTGTGCAATTTTGTCAGAAGTGCGACCCGATGGGAGTGTGTGGAATTTTACTCAGGGTTATGTCAGAGTTAATCAGCCAGCCACCCCGATCCGAATTAATTTACAGCCTACCTGCATTTGTATTCCTCAATCCCACCAAATTCGTTTAAGTTTGAGTGGGGCTTGTTTTCCCGCTTATCCTGTCAATCCAGGGACGGGACAGCCCCCTAGTCAAACTCGACTCATTGATGGTCGCATTATTACTATATCCCTGAAAAGCGGCAATAGTTTTCTGTCCCGTATCATTTTGTCAGTTGATGCTGAGTGAGATAGGGTTTATCATTGCGATCGCAAAAGTTTAGCGCAAATTTAGCACGGATTTTGGCCTAAATTCATGAAAGCTGACCATCAAAATGATTCAGAATTGCGGGTGTTAGGACTACCATCAGACCAAGGAAGATGGCTACTCATTCCTTTGGGAATCACCGTTTTACTGTGTTTGGGGACCGTTTACTCTTGGAGTATTTTTAGGACTCCCCTAGAAAATGAGTTAAACCTCACCGCCACCGAAAGCCTATTACCCTATACAGTGGCGCTAGTGTTTTATGCCCTGATGATGCCAATTACAGGTTTTTATATACCTAAATTTGGGACTCGCGCCATTACAGCAGTTGGTGGGTTTGTTGTTGGGTTGGGTTATATTCTGTCTAGTTTTGCTGACAATATCATCACCATGACGATCGCCTATGGCGTGATTGCTGGGACTGGTGTCGGCATTACTTACGGAGTGCCCATGGTCGTTTCCGCCCGCTGGTTTCCCGATAAAAAAGGATTAGCCGTCGGGCTGACAATTATTGGTTTTGGCTTGTCTCCATTAATCACCGCCCCCCTCGCTAAAGCCTTGATTGATAGTTATACCGTCCGACCAACCTTGCGGGTTTTGGGTATCGCTTTTATGGTGATTATTTTGGCGATTGCTAATATAATGAAATTGCCCCCCCAAGATTGGCAACCCACTCAAAAAGTAGCCACAACATCCGTCATTCCCACCCCCGTCGTCTACCCGCCTAAGATGCTGAAAAGTCGTTCTTTTTATGGGCTATGGATATGTTATATTATTGGCGCTTTTGTCGGGTTGAGTGCCATTGGTATTTCTAGCCCCGTGGGAGAAGAAATTATTGAAATCGACCCAAGATGGGCTGCGGGGAGTGTTTCCCTTTTTGCCTTGTTTAATGGCGTGAGTCGTCCCCTGTTTGGCTGGTTAAGCGATCGCTTTCCTCCTCGGTATGTGGCGATCGCTTCTTATACCCTGATTTTAATCGCCTGCATTTTAATGGTTAATGCCCAGTCCGGACAGATAGTTACCTATTTAATTGCTTTCTGTCTATTTTGGTTTTGCTTAGGAGGTTGGTTAGCCCTTGCGCCTACTACCACCCTGCGATTATTTAACCCTGATGACTACGCCCAAAATTACGGTATTGTCTTCACCGCTTACGGTATAGGCGCTTTATTAGGAACCTTGGTAGCCGGTAGTATTCGCGACTGGTTTGGTAGCTATACTTATGCCTTTTATCCCATGGGAATATTAGCCATTATCGGCACCATAGTAGCTACTTTTATGCTGAAACCAGACAAGAGTAAACCAACCAATAATTGATAATCAAACTCCCTCCGACTCCCTCTCGGTCTGGGAGAGGGTTGGGTAGCGCAGTTAAATTTGTGTTAAATTTAACCAGATTAACTAATCGGGTAGGCTAAAATGCGATCGGCATCTACTTCGGGTCATATATGAGGCTAATTAGATTAATTAGACAAAAGCTGATCAAGTCCGGGTCTCAGACTGAATTGCTAATCCATTTTGTCCTGTTAGGATTTACCATAATGGTCGCCCAAGCCATTGGTATGACCTTAGGGCGATCGCTATTTTTAGCCAAAGCCGGCGCCGAAAGTCTCCCTTTATTTTTCATCATCATGCCATTAATTTTAATGGTAGTTTCCGGTGGTTTTACCGCCATCATAGACCGCTTCAACCGTCCGCGACTGTTTCGCATTGTCTTAGCCGTCGCGGCCGTCTTAATCATCGGTATTCGGCTATTTATCAACCTCGACTTAATCCCCATTTATTTCACCCTATACATTTTCATTTGGTTAATCTATATTCTGCAATTCCGCATCGAGTTTTGGACACTTTTATCAGACTATTTCACCAACTTAGAACTTAAACAATACACAGCTATTATCTACCTGGGAACCACCGCAGGATATTTATTTGGCAGTATTTTGGTCGCCCTCATATCCGATATAGTTACCCTAGAAAATCAGCTATTATTGCTCCCTATTTGTTATGGTATATCCATCGGTCAAATTTATTATTTAGAATCCCATCAAAACCCCCTACCTACCGAATATCAAAAACCCAAAACCCAGACTTCCAATTGGTCAGAAACCTGGCAGACTTTAAGCAAACTCTCCCGCCACTATCCCATTATTATTTTTCTAATTGCTAACGTATTTGGAACCGCCCTAGTCCGAGGTATTGGAGAATTTCAATATTCCACTATTTATAGACAAGAATTCCCCGATAAACAGGAACTCGCCACCTTTTTAGGGTATATTACCGCCGCCCTAACCGCCATTCAATTTCTGATTATTTCTGTAGGGACAACTCCCCTAATCAAAAAATTAGGAGTTCCTCGGACTAACTTAGTCTATCCTGTCATGTTATTAGGCAGTTTTATCGGACTCTTATTTAGCTATAATCTCACCGCCGCCGTCGGAATGCAGCTTACCTATAGAACCCTATTTTATAGTATTTTCCTGCCTCTCACCAACCTTAATTATAATGCCGTTCCGACTAGGTTTGGCGGTAGGTTGCGCGTGTGGGGAGAGGGTTTATTTTCCCCATTAGGACAATCTATAGCTGGCATAATTCTAATGGTATTTTTAGGATGGATTAACCCCTATCAAGTCGTGTGGGTAGGAGTAATTCTCAGTGGTTTCTTAGTAGTTATTGGTTACTTCACCGGAAAAAGCTATGTCCAATCACTTTTGGGAATGTTACGGTCAGGGTCAGTTAACCTAAGTAGAGTGGAAGATGGGTTGTATCTCTCCAATAAATATCGCCCAGAAGTGCGCCAGCTTCTCCAAGATAAGAACCCGCAAAATCAAGTGTTAGGATTAGAGTTACTTCCTTATCTCGAAAACCCCAGGGATTTTTCATCTGATATTGAAAATATTTGGGTCAATGCTGATGACCAAGTGCGTCGGGCTGTCATTCGGTTATTTACCACTAAAAATATGGGCAATAACCTGGAATTTAAAAGCCTCCTATCTTCCCCCAAACCGAAAGTCCGCAGTATGGCTTTAGAATTGTATATCGCCACAGGTTCCCCCCTGTCTGCGAGTCGCCTACAAACCTTATTACAGGATGAAAGTTCCGAAGTGCGCGCCTTGGCTTGTGTGGCTATTTCTCAGATTGAAATTGATGGTTCAATTCAAGAACTTTATCACCAAGTTTGTCCCACTCAACCCGATATTCCTACCCGGAGAGCATTATTAAGGGCGGCGGGAGAAAGTCGTAACCCTAAACTAATTCCTCTGTTAACAGAAGTCCTGAAAAATGCCCCCCCAGATATTAAGCGTAAGGGTTTATTGGCTTTGGTTGAATTGTGCGATTATGAACCTCTTAAATGCGGACAAATTGCCGCATATGAACTTAATCACAATAGCCCTTCCGTGAGGATAGCAGCTTTACAGGTTTTCCAGAAAATTGATGATCAACAATGGTTAATTACAGTTTCTCGCTATTTGGAAGATGAGGATATCGCCGTCAGACAACAGGCGGCTAAAACTCTGAGTTGTTATGGTAATCAAGGATTAGCAGTATCGCGATATTACCTTTTATCATCCCGTCCTGAAGTCGTGAAATCCGCGATTTTAGCTATTGGTTTGGTGCGGACAAAAACCGCTGAGAATATTCTTTATAATTTTATCCAGTCCGACTTAAAATTGATTAATCGCACCCGGATATGGCAACAACATATTGATGCTGATAACTCCCTTTTTGAAATGTTGCAAGTCGCTATCATAGACTACCAAAATTCTATAATTGAACGAGTATTTTATATCCTCTCTAGTTTGGGACAAGAATCAACTGTCAATGCTGCTAAAGTTTTGTTATCAAGTTCTGATAAAAGAGCGCGTTCTCATGCCGTGGAAACCTTGGTTTCTTTGAAACAAGGGCGGTTTCTTCGTCCTCTAATGCCACTGTTAGAAAAAATGGCAACCGGAGAAAATCTCACCGCTTCTCAGGGAATTTCTAATATTAAAAAATACTCGGTTTTATTGGAGGTTTTAGAGACCAACAATCATTGGTTAAAAATGGGGGCTTTGATGGCTTTTGCGGGTATTCCTGGGGCGATCGCTCAATCTGACCCTGACCCGATTATCAGTAAAATCGCCCAATCTTTAGTATTAAAACCTCAGCAGTTATCAATTTCGGAGAATTTTATGATTGACCGCTTACTGTTACTCAAAAATGTTTCCCTATTTCAAACCTTGTCCTTAGATGAAATTTTGCTAATTGATAATGCTTTGGAGTCCGCCGAATATTTACCCGGAGAAATTATCTTTTCCGAGGGAACTTTGGGAGAACGTTTTTATATTATTGTCCAGGGAAAAGTCCGCATTGTCCGAGAAGTTGAAGGGGAGGAAAAAGAGTTAGCCCTATTAGAAGCAGGTCAACATTTTGGCGAGATTTCTTTGTTTGAAGACTTTTTGCGATCAGCTAATGCGATCGCTGCTGAACATTGTGTATTACTCACCTTAGAAAAAACCCGTTTTGTAAGTTTAGTAACCCAGCGCCCCCAAATTCTTTGGGAAATTTGTAAATTCCTCAGCCAGCGCCTGCGGGATGTCAACTTAACCGCCCGTTAAATAGCCCTATCAGGGGTGATTATACATCAAAACCCCTGATAATTATCCCCTTTAATTAGCCGTCAATAACTCCGCTAATCCCAAATATTTAACCCCTTGGGGAGTCACATCAAAACGACAGGGCAGAATTTCGACTCCCGCCGCGATCGCCTCCTTAAATAAACTCCCATAAACCGGGTCTGCTGCATCTCCGGGCGCGAATTTCGGACAATCTCCACGATTAATAAAATACAACATTACCGCCCGATCGCCACCCTTCACAATATCAATTAACTCCCTTAAATGTTTTTGTCCTCTCTCAGTTACCGTATCAGGAAATAAAGCCAAATCCCCCTGACACCAGGTAGTATTTTTGACCTCCAGATAAATCAGTTGGTCGTCTCCTTCTAACAGAAAATCAACCCGACTTTTACCCCCCACGCCATATTTAACTTCTCGCCTCACATTTGTATATCCCCCCAACTGAGAAAATAAGTGTTTTTGCAAAGCGATCGCCACAATTCGATTAGGAAGACTCGTATTAATTCCCACCCAAGTAGGTTGATGATCTCCCACTTGGATTAATTCCCAAGTGTAGGCTAATTTGCGCTTAGGGTTATCACTCTTCGACACCATCACCGGATTTTCGGGAATACAAACCCCCGTCATCGGGCCAGTATTGGGACAATGGGCGACAATCACCTCCCCAGAATTTAACTTAATATCTGCTATAAGTCGTTTATAGCGCTTAATTAACACCCCTCCATAAAGTTCCCCTAATGAATAAATCAAAGATTCGCTCATGATGACTTGCAAAATAATCCTAAACTGAGTTATAATTTTAACAGTAAATTGGCGAAATTAGGATAGACCAAATATGACCACTACCGCCCAGTCGCCCTCCCAGCCCAATCATTTCCCCACTTTAGAAGCCATCCGATATGGATTACCTAATATTTGCGGTTGGGAAGCAGATATCACCGCCGTAGTGAATCATAGCGATCGCCTTTTTCAACCCCTTAGCTACCTCAACCTAGACCAAACTACCGCCGGATTTGCTTGCGCCCTCCATATGCACCAACCCACCATTCCAGCGGGCGAAAATGGCGCATTAATTAGCAACCTGCAATATATGTTTGAACACCCCCACCAAGGCGATAATCATAACGCCGAACCCTTCGCTTGGTGTTATAAACGTATGGGGGAATTTATCCCCGAATTAGTAGCCAATGGCTGTCATCCTCGGATTATGTTAGACTATTCCGGTAACTTGCTATGGGGACTGCAACAAATCGGGCGAAATGATATCCTAGACACCCTCAAAAATATTACCTGTAACCCCCAATACTGGGTGAATGTGGAATGGTTGGGCACTATGTGGAGTCATGCAGTCATTCCCTCCACTCCAATTCGTGATATCAAATTACATATTCAGGCTTGGCAACATCATTTTGCCGCTATTTTTGGCAAGGATGCTTTAGCCAGAGTCAAAGGTTTTTCACCCCCAGAAATGCACCTCCCCAACCATCCTGATACACTCTATGAATATATTAAATCCCTCAAAGAATGTGGTTATAAATGGTTAATGGTGCAGGAACATTCGGTAGAACGCCTAGACGGTTCCCCACTGCATCATGATGATAAATATATTCCCAATCGTTTAATCGCCCGCAATTCGCAGGGAGAAACAGTTAGTATAATTGCCTTAATTAAAACCCAGGGTTCTGATACCAAATTAGTGGCACAAATGCAACCCTATCATGAAGCCAATGGTCGGGGATTACAAAAATTAGGGGAATACATGGTTCCCAGTTGTGTGACTCAAATTGCTGACGGGGAAAATGGCGGCGTGATGATGAATGAATACCCTAGGGATTTTATCCCTCTCTGGTCTCAGATTAAAAATAATGGTCGGGGAACTCCTGGGGTTGTAGGTTTAAATGGTACGGAATATTTAGAAGTGTTAGAAGCGGCGGGAGTGCAGCCAGAAGACTACCCGACTTGTCAGGCGATACAACAGCATCGAATTTGGGAAAAGGTAGATTCTATTACGCCGGAAGCTGTGGAAAATGCGATCGCTCATTTACAGGAAACAGACCCCCAATTTCATATAGATGGTGCATCGTGGACTAATCATCTAAGCTGGGTAAAAGGATATGAAAACGTATTGGAACCCATGAACCAACTTAGTGCTGATTTTCACCGCAAATATGACCCCCTAGTTAAGCAAGACCCCACCACAACCCGCCAACCAGACTATCAGCAAGCCTTGTTATATAACCTACTATTACAAACCAGTTGTTTTCGCTATTGGGGACAGGGAATGTGGACGGACTACGCCAGGGAAATTTACCACAGAGGTCAACAGTTAGTTAATTGATAATTTATCATTTATCATTTAATAAACCCACCATTACCAATATGTAGGGGCGGGTTCCACGGTCAATTAAATCGGACCACCAGGGGATAAATAAACCCGCCCCCACCCACCATTATCACCATTATCAATTATCATTACCAATATGTAGGGGCGGGTTCCACGGT
>NZ_JARPLC010000001.1:0-38089 GCF_032350395.1 Limnospira sp. PMC 289.06 | reverse complement strand
GTTCCACGGTCAATTAAATCGGACCACCAGGGGATAAATAAACCCGCCCCCACCCACCATTATCAATTATCTTAGCCTTTCTTTTTGTCATATTCACGTTTGAGTAAACCAGCGATACCGAAGGCTAAACCAGTTCCCAAGATGGTAAAAGGTTCTGGAACCGCAGTAGTCTCAAAATCAAATTGTGCAGTGTTGTTGGTTTGGTCAATTCTAATTAAGCCTTGAAAACCACCTGTACCTTTAACTTGATTATCGCTTTTAAATAGGGCTTCAGCCGCGATATTAACAAACCTCATACTACCTGAGATGAAGTCATCCTCAATACTAATTGATCTTAAATCCATAGACCATTCAGATAAACCGCCCACGTCATCAAAGCGCAAGAAATCAATAACTTGATTAGTGCTGCCGAAGTCTGTATCTCTAATGATATAACGAGAGTCAATTGCTGAATTAGTGGTATAGTCAACAAAAACCCCTGTAGCTGTATGGTTATCAATACCAAAATTACCAGTAGGACCCCCGGCATTACCAGCAGCATCTAGGAAGTCGAAATTTAGGGAGGTGCTATTATCGCCAATTACGGTAAAAATGGAGTTGGCTGTAAAGCGATCGCCTGGGGAAAAAGTCAAGGCTTGAGCGGGTGCAGCAGCTAGGAATGATAGACTAGCAATGGATAGAGAAACTGTGGCACATTGGACCTGATGTTGTAGTTTCATCTTCTGTCAACCCTATTTTCCTAAAAGAATTATGCTTTTAGTATGGCAACTCTCCAGGCCAATGTCTAGCACACTTAGGGCATTTTATCAACACATTACATAAAAATACGGTTCAGCTTCACATAAAAGGGGGTTTTGTAAAGCAGCAACCGTAAAATCACGGTATGACCCCAACCGAAAAACAAACCCGCCCCTAGGTTGATGTTTCTGACGGGCAGGCTTAGTATATGTCAACTGGTGAGAAACCTTAACAGGCTGTTGATAGCCTTAGCTTTCCTTTTTGGAGGGTTGACGTTTCAGCAAGCCAGCCATCATTCCGAAAGCGACTCCAGCGCCAATAATGCCCATGGGTTCGGGGACAGAAGTAACTTCAAAATCAAATTGTGCGGTATTGAATTCGCGGTCAATTCTGATCAAGCCTTGATAGCCGCCGCCACCTTGTGCTACATTATCGCCTCTAAACAGGGCTGTGGCATAAATATCGACAAACCGCATATTATTAACAGCACTATCGCTGACGACATTGATGGATGTCAAATCCATAGACCACTCATCTAAACCGCCAAGACCATCATTAAAGGTTAAGAAGTTGGCTACTTGGGTGGCGCTACCAAAATCAACGTTTTGAATGGTATATTCTGAGCGAACTTGGGAACCTGTGGTGTAGTCTACAAAAGAACCCACAGCAGTAAAGTTATCAATGCCGAAGTTCCCCGGCCCACCAGTGTTGCCGTCTACGTCGAGGAAGTCAAAAAATAGAGATGTGGAAGAATCTCCGACTAATGTAAATTGGGCGTTGGCGGTAAAGCGATCGCCAATATTAAATGTAACAGCTTCAGCGGGTGAGCTGGTTAAAACAGATACGCTGGCAACAGATGCAGCAATGGCAGCAAATTTAATTTGATTTGATAAATTCATTCTCGGTGTGTCCTGTGTTAATAACTTGCTATAACTGCATTCTGGCAAGTCCCCACAGTTACTGTCTACCCCTAAAAGCTGATTTTACGAAGACATTACATAAAAATACGGTTCAGCTTCACATTAAAGGGGGTTTTGTAAAGCATGACCCGTAAAATTACTGATGCGCCCCAGTGTCTGTAGTTAAAAATACTGACATGACATAGGGCGACAACAGAGAGGCGCTTAGGCTTTGAGGCTAGATTGCTTTTTCTTCTTGTCGTGTTCACGCTTGAACATACTGCCAAAACCCAAAGCCATACCTGTACCCAAAATAGTCAGAGGTTCGGGGACTTGTTCGATATTGTCTACACCGCCGCCTGCGCCAGCTAATTCAAAGCTACCGTCAGTAGTTTGGAATTTAACGGGAAAATCAAGGAGGTTCGCGCCAATGGTAGTGGTCCCGTTGGTAAAGTCGCCTCCAATCCTTAATCGTAGACTATCAGATGCACCAGCAGCTAAAGCACTGTTCTGGGAACCACCATTACAACCCTGGGTGAAAATACAGATGTCAATTTGTTTAAAACCACCGGGGAAGGTTTGTTGACCGCTCCTAACTTGAGCCCCACTGAAGTTAGTGCCACTTTGTAGGAGTTCAACACTGGTGGCGTTGGGGTCGATACCGAATCCAAAACTAACAATACCAGCTTCGGTAAATGTTTGGGTGAGTGCTGTGGTGTTGCTAATATTGATGGTCAGGTCGAGATAGCTACTGGTAAAGCTATCAACCTTAAAGGTAGAAAATGCACTCAGGTCTTGACTCAGGCCGCCGGAACCATCAAAATTTTTATCCAAAAACCAATCAATCCGAAAGGTTGATCCTATATCATTGGTGGTAACTCCGACCTGCCACAGGTCTTGTTGGGGATTTCCGGCTTGATCTCCGGTTCTGGTAATATTAAAGGCGGCAGCGGGTAAAAATGCGGAAGAAACGATGGCTACACTGGTGGCTAATAAAGCTGTACCAAATAAATAATTTGTTTTCATGGGTGGGAATAGGTTTTAGTTGAAAGGATGTTTGTAGTAATCAAAAATATTAACTACATAAGTGATATATATATGAAATTGAAGGAAAAAAAAGATGATCGGAGGCAATTTGTCTATAATTTTACAAAGTCGATCGCTTATCTTTACATAATATGGTCAATTGTAAATCTTTGACAGGATGATTGACTAATCGCTAAATATGTGGTAAAAAAGCACGGCTCAAGCTATCAGTATGAGGGGGAATTTGTTGGCCAAGTTAAAATACCCCGATCGCCATCTAATTCTACTTGTAAGCCGACAGGTAAAATAGCGTTGGGGCCGTCGTGACCAAAGCTAAGATTAGCGACAATGGGGATATTCAGGTCAAAAAGGCGATCGCGCAATACTTGTTCTACGGAAAAATCCCCAGGGGAGTTAAAGGGAGACCCGGACTGACTAAAGCGCCCCAAGGCGATACCAAGGACACCCTCAAAGGCTCCTATGGTGCGCCAGTAGGTTAACATTCTATCTAGGCGGTAGGGTTCCTCGTTGACATCCTCAAAGGCGAGGATAGCATTAGTTAAATCCGGTTGGTGGGGGGTTCCTAATAGATAGGTAGCCACAGTTAAATTACCAGGAAATAGGCGACCGCGTACTTTACCGCCGCCCCACCCGTCTCCGTGGAGAGGTTTTAAGGGTTTACCTGCTAGATAGTCAAATAAACGAGCGATCGCCCAATCAGGTTCTTGGGCTAAAGTGGTTAAAACCGGGCCATGAATGCCTAAAATATTTTCCTGTCGGGACAAAGCCCACAATAGGGCGGTAATATCAGAAAACCCGATTAAAAACTTGGGGTTAGTGGAGGGGGGAATATCAGCAATAGACAACCCTTCCAGGAGTCTAGTCGCGCCATAGCCTCCCCTAGCACAGAGAATACCTCGGCTGTAGTCATCGCCAATGGCATCTAAGAGTTGACGGCGGCGATCGCTATCGGTTCCGGCGAAATAACCCCAACTGCGATCGTAACCAGAAGTGAGGCTAATTTGATATCCTTGCGATCGCCAAATATCTAAACCTGTTTCTACAGATAATGGTTCCCGAATTTTGCCACTCGGAGCAATGACGCGCAAGTGATCGCCGGGTTTTAACTCCTCAAATGTCATGGTCGCTATCATCCTCCTGAGTAGAATCATTAGGGGAACTATCGGGTAATTCTGGGGGGGTGTCTGCTGCTATTAACACCTGATCAGATTCGGAAATATCGGAACTTTCGAGTATAGGTTGACTCAAAGTCCAGTTATCAAAAATATCCTTTAATACGGCTTGTTCCAACCAAGTTTTGGTGACGACGGCCAAAGGAAGGGCGAGAACCAAACCCCCAAATCCCAGAAATCTGGCAAAAAACAATTGTGCCATCAAGGTAGCGGCTGGGAGTAGAGAAATTTGTCTCTGCATAATCATGGGACTGAACCAATAACTCTCCAAGTTCTGAATAATAATATATGCGACCAAGACTAAAAAGGCTTTACCGGGGGAGTCTAAAAGAGCGACGGAAACGGGAAATACGACACTCAAGGTGGGGCCGATATTCGGAACTAGGTTAAACACGCCAGCTAACAAGGCATGGGCGAGAACAAATTCGACATTTAATATGGTTAAACTGATATAACTCAGAGTAGCGATAAACACAGAGTTAATGGCAATTCCGCGCATCCACTGCAAGAGGGAAATTTCACAGAGACCCAAAATTTCATCGGCTCGGCGGCGATAAAAGGAGGGAAATAAGCGCACCACTAGCCGCCGATAGGAGGCGGGATTGGCGACTAACATGAGGGTAAAAACAAAGATTAATAGACCCTGTAGGAGTGTGTTAACGGAGAAGTTAAAGACGGCGAAGAAATTGCCGAGGATATTCTGAGCCAGGGGCCCAACTTGTCTAGCAATTTCGGTAAAGCCGGGGAGTCTCAAGTTAATTTCTGGGAGCCAAATCGGAGGTTGTTGGAGGGTTAAATCAATCCAACGGCTGAATCTTTCATAGCCTCTAGGAACCAAGTTGAGCAGTTGTTGAAACTGGTCTAAAAAGGGAGGCATAATTAGACTAAAAAACATAATGCCCAAAAAGGAAACTAAGCTGATAGCTAGGAAGACGGCTTTACCGCGACTCAGCCTAAATCGTTGTAGCCAGCGCACTAAACCATTAAGGGCGATCGCCAAGATAACTGAAGTAAATAACAGTAAGAGAATATGTCGAAATTCCCATAAAATGGTTAGGGAAATGGCTAGAAATAAAAAGGCGATCCAATCTCCAAGTTTCACTATTTAACTCCCATTGATGCGCTTGCCAACTATGATGATGGTGTTAGATTATCTGATTTTGCCTGTAAATTTGCAGATAATTTATGTTCGCCATCTAACAGAAACAACCAAACCACTACTACCAACCAGTGAAACAAAACTGGAATTAACAAAGACCCGGTTAAAGTATAGGCGATCGTGCAAGCTAATCCCAAAATTGTAGCTAAACTTAAAAATGGGGTTTGGCAAAAGGTAGGATTTCCGGCTCGATTATAAGTTAAAGCGGCGATGGGGTGGGAAATTATAAACAGAATGAGGCTGAAAGCCGCCCAAAATAGCCATATCAGGGGCGAGAGAGCTTCTGTGGGGGGAGGTATTAACAGCACGCGAAAGAGGGTTTCCTCAAGCAGTGCGGGGGTGATAAATAGCCAAATCATAGCCCCTAGGAGTCGCAGGGGGTGAAAATCTATGGGGTTCCATTTGAGAAAATTCATGGAGAAGCCGAGGGGAAGGGCGATCGCACTATAAACCAGAAAGGTGGCGGCTAAAATCCACCAATCTGATGGGGTGGGAAGGGCTGTGGCCATTGCTAAACGGTTTAAGAGATTTGCCAAAATGGACATTTGATAAGCACCTCTAAATTTAGGCGATCGCCATAGCTATTTGTTAGCGTTGGCTAAATTGTCCTAACTGTTGGGTGAAGGATTCCCAGAAAGCCTGTTCTTCTCCGATTCTGGTAGTATTTAAACCAGCGTTAAGACTACCTCGGAGGTTTTGGTAATAAGTATCATCTAAAAATGTGATCTCAAGACCAGCGATCGCTAATCTTCGCTGCAAGTCTTCCTGGGTGTAATCTCGGCCATCAATCAAAGCCCCTCGCGGGTCAGACACCAATAATTTGCCATTGACAAACACCGAATTAACCGGGTTCGGCCACCAAGCATATCCGGTATAACCAAACATGGCTGGGACTTCCACAATTTGCTCATCATTAAGTTTAAATTCCTCTTTTAACTGATTAATTAAAGGGGTGATTTTGTCACGATGCAACCTCAAATTATGCTGAATTAATAGTTCATTATTCAGGGCGGCTCTCACTGTGGTTTGGGTGCTTAAACTGCGATTAATTGCTGCGCCTTCGTAACCGGTTTGGGCTAATTGCCGCAATAAATTTACCCCTTCTTGGGGACTAACGACTAGCATTAAGGGTTTACCTGATGCTGTCGGAACAAATGTAATTAGTTCATCTACTTGGCGAGTAATTAACCAAGATGTGTCAATTTCTACGGGGGGCCACTGAACTTGTTGGGCTTCTAAAAAGGCTAAAATATCGGGATTGATAGTTTCGCCGTCGGCTTTTCCGTAGTAAATACGCCCCATAGGATAGCCGGGAAGAGGTGGGGTAACATTAAGGTTGCCATAGAAATCTAACCATTGATTTGGGGAGTCAATTTCGCGGGGTTCTCCTATTTCAGCCCAACCAAAATTTCGCCCTAATAAGGATCTGGCATAATCACCACCGCCAGGGGGACTTAAAGCTACATTGTATTGACGCAAACCATCAGGACTGGGAAATTGTACATAGCCAATGGCGGTGCTATCTCGCATCCAGACGGTTTCTCCTGGGGTAATACGGGTGGGGGTTCCGGTGGGAGCGATCGCATCTTGTAGGGCTTCTACTACGTCTTGATTCACACCGCGATCGCTTATATGTACCTGGGAAACGGGGGCGGTATTAGGAGACATAATCCAAGGTGCGACACCCATTTGGATTTGGTCAGAGGCGATTTCTGTGTCATTTTTACGGGCGATCGCTTTGACATTGACCAAGCCACTCCATTGACCATCAGCGAATTGTTTAGCTTCCACACCGAGGATAATAGTAGGGCTAAATTCCAGGGGAGAAGCACCGGACAAATCAATATATTTCCAGCCGCCAATAGTTTTCTGGAACATATTAATCCGGCGGCGGGAGGCTTCATCAACGCTAATATATATATCTGCGTCTTGATATTCTTCGGAAATCTTAAAGTGAATTTGGGCTAAATCTGCCTCATCATATTCGCCATTAACAATGCGATCGTGACTGTCGGGAATACCACTGCGATCGTCATCATCATTATTAAACAGAATTAAGGGTCCAGCAGATAATGACCATTGGCTAGGGCGCATTTTGTCGAGAGCATCAATTACCCCATCTCGGTTAACATCAGCATGGAGAGCAAAACCGGGAAACTTGGGTTCAGCGACAGAAAACTGAGCAATTTCTCCTGTAGTAGCGGTCGGTTCAGCTTCTGGTTGACTAGCTAGGGCTCGTTGATAGGTGACAATGGCTAAATAGCCCTGGTATTCAACAATTTTGTCAATGGCTTGGGGTTGAATTAAACTATCTGCGGGAATTTGTCGCAAGGAGTCGATCGCACCTATCCACAACTGTTGTGCCATTTCCCAATCCTTGACGGTGGGGTTAGGATATTTGCCAATTTCGACTGCTTCGAGTGCTAATTGGGAGGCTTGTTTCCAGTGTTGGCTGGCTTTTTCTTCGTTACGAATGCGGCTTTCGGTTTGGCGTAGGGCTTGCCGCCAACTCTGATATTGTTGCAGTTGTAGTTCATATTGCCAGGCTTCCTGAACTACCAGGGGGTCAGGGGGGCCAGATACTTGGTCAAGTTGGGCTTGTAGGCGATCGCGTAATTCATATAATTGAGCCACAGATTGGGGATTTTCCCGCACTGTTTCTAAGCGATCTAAGCTAGAGGAAGTTCTGCCATATTCCGATAAGCGAGTTTCCAATTCCCAGATCTTATATTCTACAGGCCCCTCTGTCTCCGCTGCTAGTTGAGCCACTGCATGAGGCGCGGGTACTAAGATAATCCCCACCACAACGCCCAATGTATTGACTAATGCCATCGCTATGTACCGCATCCACCCCATAGTTAACTCCTCAAGCGACGACATTGATTTTACCAGAAAGGCAGTGGGATTTATGCAGAAAGCAAAGTTTGAGGATTGGCGGAAATTTCATCGATGTTATCCACAATTTCAAACACCCTATCTAGTTGGGTAATTTCCAATACCATCTTAGCCACATCCCCCAGGTGGCAAACCACTAAACGACAACCCAATTTTTTAGCTGTTTTTTGAGCCACCACTAAAGCCCCCAAACCAGAACTATCGATAAATTCTACATGGCTCATATCTATGATCCAAAGTCTGGGTGGTTCATAAGTGATTGACAAAAACTGTTTTTTCAGTTCTTCTGAACCTTGGGAATCTAATTTATTCTGAGGCCGAATGATCCAGGGTTTGTTAGCACTCATGACTATTTCTCCTATGTCTAATGAATTTTTGAAAAGTTTTTGGTCAACCTACCACACTTGCCTTTAGACGAGGTAGTTATAGGAAAGATTCCCCTGGTGACAACTACATGGTATCTGACCGAGGTGCCAAATATGTTGTCGTAGGTAACAAAAAATGTGTGTTGGCGATCGCCCCTGCCACACCCAGGGGAGAGTTCCCCCGAGATTAACCACCACAGCTATGGCGGTTATCGAATGCAATATAGCTAAAAATATTATACTATTGTAAAGAATTGCGAAAAAAATATGAAGACACCATTGAATGTCCTTTGAAGTTGTATCACTGGAAACAATTAAGGCGATCGCCCATGAATATGGCTATTGGGCGGTTTTCGGCGGTATCGCCCTAGAAAATGCCGGGGTTCCTCTACCGGGAGAAACTATCACACTGGTGGGGGGATTCCTAGCCGGGAGTGGAGAACTTAACTATTGGTGGGTTCTCGGTTGTGCGATCGCAGGTGCCATCCTAGGGGATAACTGCGGTTACTGGGTAGGGCGCTGGGGTGGTTGGCCGTTTTTGTGTTTATTGGGTAAGTTATTCCGCATCAAGGAAGAACAACTAATTGAAGTCAAAGACCAATTCAGCCAAAATGCAGCTAAGGCCGTTTTTTTAGGTAGATTTGTGGCCCTCCTGCGAATTTTTGCCGGCCCCCTAGCCGGAATTGCTGGGATGAAATACTGGAAATTTTTTCTATGTAATGGTGCTGGGGCGATACTCTGGGCTTCTGTAATGGTTAGCCTTGCCTATTTTGTCGGTCAGGTTGTCCCTTTACCCCAATTAGTTTCTTGGGTGGGTGAATTTGCGATCATTGCTCTGTTATTGGTGGTGGCTTGGTTTGTGATTCCCATGTGGTGGGAGTCTCGCCAGGCGAAAAATATTTAGGGATACAAAAAAAATCCCCGCTCTCCTATGAACGGGGAACCTAGGTAAAATTAACAGAGGCTCAAATTAGCTCTAGCTGCGATCGTTAGCCAAAACCGGCTCAAAACTAGGAACGACCAGTTCATCATTTTGTTTGGTCAACTGGTTGTAAAGCAGCTCTGTATTGGGGAAATTAGCAGCAGGAAGCGTGGGGAAACGCCGATAAGGAACAGTATCCTCGCCAAACACCTGAGCATACTCCATGCTGTTAACCATTGCGCCAATAAACGCCTTCAGACCCTGAGAAGCCAAGATTTGGTTATACTTGCGAATCTCCGCCTGATTAAGGGGAGCGCGACCCAAGAAGTGCTTAGTTCCCAACTCAATCACCTTAGTATTGGGATAGGGAGTGTAGAACTCGCGGATATACAAAGCAGAAGCTCCCAAGGCTTCGACGAACTCCTTAACGGTAATTTCGCCATTACCAAGTTTACTTTCGAGAGCGGTAAACTCTTTCTTAGTAACATAGGGGTCAATATCTCGCTCGAAAATCTGCCGATAGATAGCACCAATTGTAGTTTGGAGCGCCACCTTATCAGTCACATTGGTGAGTTTAAACACCTTAGACTGTTCGCGACGCTTGTTAACTCCCTGTTTAATCTGGTTATCGATTTCCAGTTCACCTTTCATCTGGTCAGTAGGAGTTCCCAACTCCACAAACCTGGGAGTAGGTTCGTCTTTAACCATAGTCATCTTCTCAGCCAGGGTTCCCACACGCATAGAACGCAGAGACAGACCACCCGGAGTCAGATAACGCTCATAGGGAATAGTATCTTCCCCAAAGGCTTCGTTATACTCAACGGAATCAATAATGGCATCCACCAGAGCATAGAAACCCTTTTTAGAGCAAAGGTCAAAGTAGGAATTCATTTCCTGTCGTCCATAGGTGGGTCGTCCCAACAGACGGCGGTGAATGTATTCGATCGCCTTACAAACATAAAGGGAAGTCCAATACATATTGCGGAACACATCAGACTTCGCCAGAATGCGGATAAACTCCCGAACCGTGATATCCCCATTTTCCAGCTTAATCTCAGCCACAGTTTGGCGCTGACCAGAATAGAGTTCCCGACCAAACACCTGCAAATAAGCCGCTCGGATCACCTTCTGAGTGGAACTTTCAGAGAACTTAACACTAGCGCCACTGTTCCCACCCTTGTTGCTAAATTTACTCGAAATATAACCACCGGGAAGTTGATCGAGCTTAAACACCTTGGGACCGAGAGAACCCGGAGCATTCCCACGAGCGCCAGGGTTGCTCAATTGGTTATCAATTCCGGCTCCATTGTGAATTAGAATCCGGCGAGTATCCTTACCAAAGGGAGCCGGACGATTTTGGGGAGAGCGGGTTTCTTTCGGGAAAATCGCCCCAAACTGAATTTCTAAAGGATCGTTACCAATACCATAGACGTGCTGATCTCGCAGAGGCTGTTTATAGTCACCAAACAGAGTAACAAACTGCGGAACCTTACGGAAAGGCGCACTGTAGTTAAACAGGTCAATTTGAGGACCCCAGTTGCGGCACTCTTGGGCTTCCGTACCCAGACCCCGCAGATAGGGCACGGTTTCTTCACCAAAGTAATCAGCATACTCGGTTGAATCAACCATAGCATCCACCAGAGCAGCCAAACCGCCTTTAGTGACGATCGCAAAATATTTGCTAAACTCTTCTGGAGAACTCAAACCCCGTCCCAAGAAGTGACGCGCCGCCAGTTCCACCACCCGGCTGTTGACAAACCGCGAGTAGAACTGCTGGCGATACAGAGGAGACTTACCCAAACGACGGATAAACTCCTTAGTGCTAATTTCGCCATTTTTAAACTTGGATTCCAGGTCAGAAATTCCTTGGCTATAAGCGCGGGTAATATCACGCTCAAACACCTGCCTATAAGCAGCTTTCACCACATCTAGTTTTTCTGATGAAGACATACCCGACTTCATCACAAACTTCTGGCGAGCCTCAGCCGCATTAAAGTAAATCTGAGGCAATTCCAAGCCTTGCTGATCAACACTCTGACCTTGACGGACTTTGTTAGAAGGGGTTGCGCCTTCAAATTCGCTAATCAGAACATTGAAGTATTGCAGGGCAATTTCCTGACCTTCTTTGTCATTTTGCAGATATCCCAGAGCCGATCGCCGCATTTCCTGTAAGGCCACCAAAGTCGCCGCACTAGAACAGGCATTTTCGATAATTTCCCGCAAACCACGCACGTTAACCGCGATGATATTAGGATCACCCGCCACGATCGCGTAAGTGGTATAACGCAAGAACCAGCTCAAATCCCGCAGGGATTTAGTCATATTTCCCGGACCATAGCGGGAGACATTAATGGGACGGAACCCCGGCGGCAGGAATACTGCAGGGCCAGTTCCTGAATCTTGGAACAGGGACTTTATACCATCAAAGAAGCCACCTCCCCGGTTGTCCACATAGGAAATTGTTCCCAGCTTCATCCCTTCGGCGACTTCCATATCCCCACTACCCGCCGCAGCCATAGCCATTTCTGGCTCTTCGGGTCTTTCCAAAAACGCCAAAGGGGAGCCTCCCGTAAAAATCCGGTTAGCTGCCCTAGACACAATTAATTCTGCGTTTTGGGTGAGAACTTGGGCGATCTCCAGACGTTTGGCCCCAGAACTAAAGTAAGTTGCTAAATCACTAAGTTCAGTTTTCCCCAAGTAGCGATCTTGTTGTTCGGCTTGAGAAATTGTTGAAACTGGGACGGTTTTGTAAAGTTGCGGACGCGCAACTGAGCTGCCACCACTTGCCTTAACACTCATTCGATCTCTATCGCTCCCTATTCACAGTCATTACACTACGGGCATATTACATACACCCTATAACAGGTCATTCTACCCAAGCTCAAGGATCACTTAGACTCCACCGCCAAGTTGAACTGGCTGGGGCTATTGCTCCTTGAGTTGTTAACCTGGTTAATCTTTTTACAGATAATTACAGCTAAAATGTTTTTGGCTGCAATCCTCGCATTTTATTAAATCGCGTATCCAGACCTATTGTATAGACTTACCAGAACTTATCTGAGAAAAAACGATAAGTTTTGTTACATGACCAACACCCTAGAGATTTATGGTCTACTGGGGGCGATTGTAGGGTATTCTGAAAAAGCACGTTCGCTTGCTTGCTTGGGTTGTTGTCTGTTGGTTTTGATCATGGAAGAAATTAGCGCTGCTGTCAAACGGCTTTACGATATTTACCCTTTTCCCCCCGACCCTTTGTTAAATGAACCGCCACCGGGTTATAACTGGCGCTGGTGTTGGTCAGCAGCCTATGGATTTTGTACGGGACAAAAACCCCAAAAAACCAAAATTCGGATTTTGGATGCCGGTTGTGGGACGGGTTCGAGTACGGAATATCTGATTCAGCTTAACCCAGAGGCTGAGGTTTTGGGTATTGATTTGAGTTCAGGAGCGATCGCTACCGCTCAAGAACGCTGTCGGCGCTCCGGGATATCTACTCGGGGAACTCCAGAGCCTCAATTTAAACAGATGAGTCTCTATGATGTGGGACAACTCGAGGGAGAGTTTGATTTGATTAACTGTGTGGGGGTACTCCATCACCTACCAGACCCCATTCGGGGTATCCAAGCCTTGGCTTCTAAATTAGCGCCCGGGGGATTATTACATATTTTTGTTTATGCTGAGTTGGGTCGCTGGGAAGTGCGACTTATGCAGCAGGCGATCGCCTTACTACAAGGGGACAAACGCGGCGATTATCACGACGGCGTAAATGTGGGGCGCAAAGTTTTTGAAGCCTTACCCGAAGATAACCGTCTAGTCCTGTATGAGTCCGAACGTTGGGCTCTGGAAAATCAGCGAGATGAGTGTTTTGCTGATATGTATGTCCATCCCCAAGAAATTGACTACAACATTGACACTCTGTTTGAGTTGATTGATAGCTCTCAATTGGAATTTGTCGGTTTTTCTAATCCTGAGTATTGGGATATTAATCGCCTGATTGGTAAATCCCCCGAACTTATCGAAAGGGTGGAAAATTTAAGCGATCGCCAACTATATCGCCTCATTGAGTTATTAGACCCCCAAGTTAGCCATTATGAGTTTTTCCTGGCTCGTCCCCCTGTACCCAAGGCTAATTGGTCTGATGATAGCGCTTTATTAGCTGCCATTCCTCAGTTAACCTACTGTTTGAATGGTTGGCCGAGTCAAACAGTATTTGATTGCAATTATCACCTGGTGACATTATCAGATGATGAGTTTGAGTTTCTCAAAGCCTGTGAAACTAATTCAACTGCTGATGGTACCGTAGAAAATCCCCGCACTGTCGGTGATATTCTGGCTGCTGTCCAACTCGATATTTCTGGAGTGCGATCGCTCCTATCTCGACAGTTTATCCTCCTAACTCCCACCTCTTAGCAGGGGGGGTGAATCAATCAATATTAGCCAGATTCATAATCACTGCCTCCAAGCCAGAAACTACCCTAGCGAGGTGGTTATAGTTAACCATTGCTGGGGTATCTTCCTGGCTGTGATAGTAGGGATAGCGAAACATAGCCGTATCCGTGACCATAATTCCCGGATAACCCTCCTGCCAGAAAGACCAATGATCCGACCAACCCGCACCCGGAACCGTATTAGGTAAAATCGAGCCTTCTGAGGGAAACAGCGTATGGGTACGGAATGCTTTAACTACTTGCCGGACTAATCCCCCAGACGCGAAGTTACCAACAAATGCGATAAAGTTTCCAGTAATCGGGTAAATATTATTTAATAGCCCCAGGGGGTAGGTTTGACTTCCAGGAGTGTCCGAGTAGTAGCCCATTGTTTCTAAACTCAGCATCGCCACTATTTTCTCATTTCTTTCTCGCGATCGCTTTGCATAAACCCAACTTCCCATGTCTGGAGTCCAGCTAAAAGGCGGTTCTTCATTCACAAATTCCACAAATCTTAGAGTTTTTTGGGGATGGGTTGGCGCGAAATAATCGGCTAGTGCTAAGACCGCCGCCGCTCCTGATCCGTTATCATTAGCCCCAGGAGATCCTACCACAGAATCATAGTGAGCCCCAATCACTATAATTTCTTCCCCCAGGGCTTCCCCTGGTATTTCTACCTCTAAATTGGTAAATTGGCGATCGCCAATCAGATATTCTTGGCGTTGGACTGTATAACCAGCTTGGGTTAGTCTACTTTCCAGGTAAGCCTCAGTTTTAAGAAGATTATCATAATATATATAGTTGTGTTCTCCCGCCCCAGCGATCGCTTCTACGTCTTGTCGTAGGCGATCGCTAACTTCTTCCTCGTGTCTTGTCAGGGGTGGAAGTGTACCTCTGTAGCTTTTTCCTGGCATCAATATCATGATTACTCCCCTTTCCCATAGTAGGGCGATCGCTAGACTTATCAATCACGAAAATAACTTCGGTGTACCTTAGCACAGTAAATGTTAATCATTTCCCAACTTAATGATAGATTAAGTCTATCATCTTAATGGAGTCCACGCTTCATGCTACCTGTCACCATTGGAATACGGACAATCCTCACCCGATTTTGTCGTTTGTTAATTGTGATTACCATTGAATCATGGCTTCTGAGTGGTTATCTGAATTTTTCCCCCCGTAAAAGTGTCGAATATGCCGCCGTCATTAATTTGTTAGCCGAAATCATAGGAATTATGAGTTTTTTTATAATAAAGGCAGTTATTCCTGGCTTTGTTCATAAAGATTTTATCGTCTATATAATGGTCGGAGAAACTCCCCAATTTTCCCTAACCTTGTTACTCATTACGATGGTTTATTTTTTGTTGTATTTAGCCATTAAAATGAATGGATTTGCCTTGTATAAATTTTTATGCGAAATCCCACCGCAAAAAGATAAGCCTGAGCCAAAAAAATCTCAAAGTCCTCTGATTTTTTCCATGAATCAGGAAACTCAAATCATTATTCGCTCTCTTGTCCGCGCACACACTATTAGTTATGTGTGTATTATAGCCTTAACTGTACTACAAGCTAACGAGGTTTCATAATATGGATAATCCCCTGAAACATCCCTTAGTTAAAAATGTCACTTCTGTGGTAAATACAGTTAAGCCACCTAAGTTATATCACTGGAAAAGTGTAGTCATAGTTGGTCTATTGGCTTGGTTGGTTTCCAGCCTGCTGACCGATAACATTGAACGCAGTAACTCTATAGCTAACCTGAGTTGGATTTTGCTAACTGCTGGGATTTCCTGGCGCACCAATCAACATCCTTTTATAATTCGTGGTGTTTCCCTAAGTCCTTGGATTACCGGAACTTTAATTACCGTATTAATTTATCAGGAAACTGCCCAACAATTGCCCACATTTGCCATAACTGTTTGGCCGATTATCTGCGCTTGTTTTGTGTTTTTAATCCAGGGGATCGATGCTAAATTTAAACTGCGACCAAGTCCCCCCTTAATTAGTGGGCCGTTTCTGTTATTGATTCTTAGTCATGTAGTTCTGAGTTGCTGGATCTCCTTTTATTTTTTGGTTGATAATTGGATCCAAGAATATCCCGATCTATTTGAACAACAAATTATGCTCCAACAAGTTGATAATTTCTCGGATAATCCGAGTAATTTATAATGGTTAATAATGGTTAAAAACTGGTCAAAATAGGTGGATTTATCATGACTGTTATCATTGCGGGAGAACGTAGCGGCGTAGGTAAAACTACAATCACGCTCAGTATTTTGGCTTATCTGAAACATCACAATTTTGATGTGCAATCCTTCAAAGTTGGTCCTGATTACATTGACCCGATGTTTCATGAGTATGTTACCCAAAAACCCTGCCGAAATCTCGATCCGATTCTGACTTCAGAAGATTATGTTACATCCTGTTTTAAGCGCCATATTAGTGGCTCTCAATTAGGAGTTATTGAGGGAGTTATGGGGTTGTTTGATGGTATTCCTAGGGGGTGGAAATCCACAGAATTTAACTCTGATTTTGCCTCAACTGCTTATATTGCTGAATCCTTGAATTTACCGATTATTTTAGTGATTGATTGCTCTAGATTATCCGGTTCTGTCGCGGCGATCGCCCATGGTTATTGTACCATAAATCCTCGTCTAAAATTCGCAGGTGTCATCCTTAACCGAGTCGGAAGCGATCGCCATCTGGATTTACTGAAAGCCGCCTTAAAACCCCTGGATTTGCCCATTTTAGGTGTCCTGCGCCGCCAGGATAATATTACCATTCCTGACCGCCATTTGGGATTAGTTCCCACCCAAGAACTTTCTAATCTTGACATACTCTTAAACCGACTTACAGAATTAGCCGCTAATTGTTTTGATTGGTCTCAACTACTTCCCCTATTGGCGGCGGAAACTGTCACCCCAGAACCTCCAGAGATTCCCGTTAAAACCCCCCCTGTGAAAATAGCGATCGCTCGTGATGTCGCTTTCAGTTTTTACTATGCTGATAACCTCGATTTATTGCAAGAATTGGGAGCCGAATTAATCTGGTGGAGTCCCCTAACTCAAACCATTCCCGAACCCGTTGATGGTCTGTATTTTGGTGGCGGTTTTCCCGAAGTATTCGCTGAGTCTTTAAGTCAAAATCAACCCGCTATTCAACAAGTGCGATCGCTCATTAAGTCCGGTATTCCTACTTATGCAGAATGTGGGGGGTTAATGTATTTATGCGATCAAATTATCGACTTTAATCAACAAGCCTGGTCAATGGTCGGAATTCTTCCTACTACCGCTATTATGGAAAAACGACTCACCCTAGGATATTATCAAGGGAAAGTATTACGACAAACACCCCTACTATCCCCAGGAGATACCGTCTGCGGTCATCAATTTCACCATTCCCACCTCACCGAAGAGCCCCCTAACCCTATCTATGATATTTCTCGCTATCACAGCCTCCAACAAACTCACCCCGAAGGTTGGAACCCCCTTCCTAATGTTCACTGTTCCTATTTACACCTACATTGGGGGAGTCAGACCACCATCCCTCAACGGTTTTTAAAATCCTGTCGCCATAATTATTAATTAGATATAATATTCCCTAGGATCCGGATCGCTTGATTGAGTTTCACTAACAAAGGAATTTACAAGACCATGGAAGCTATACTCGCCGGTGCTTTAGATGCTTTTAATCGACATAGTGGCTGGATTATTTGGAATCTGTTTTTAGCGTTTATTCCCTTAGTTCTCAGCTTCTTTCTGTTTAGGCGAAAAAATCTCTCTCGGTCTTGGTTGTGGTGGATTACTTTAGTTATTTTTATCGCATTTTTACCTAATGCACCCTATTTGCTAACCGATATTATCCACTTAATCAGAGCCACCAGAGCCGGATATTCCGTCTGGGTTATTACTCTGTTTTTTATCCCCCTTCATGTCTTCGCAATTCTCATGGGATTTCAAGCCTATGTCATTTCCTTAATTAATCAGGGTCACTATTTGATTAGACAAGGAGCGAAAAAATGGGTGATTCCCGCTGAGTTTATCGTTCATTTTCTCTGTGCGATCGGTGTATATCTGGGACGTTTTCAAAGATTTAATAGTTGGGACTTGGTGACTCAACCAGATGTCATTATGGTGGAAACTTTGAATGATTTGACTAGCCGGAAACCCCTATTAGTCATCATCATTACCTTTGTGATTATATCCGTTTTATACCTAGTAATGAAACAAATCACCCTCGGCTTGATTTTACAATTTCGCCAAGTTTATAAAACCTTTGAGTAATCCCAGTCGATGCAGCAGAAATCCTCCTTTCCCTAAAAATACCCTAAAACTGACAGATAAATCTAGGGGAAATCGGACAGGTCTGATCCTCGATCGGGTTATGTCTGACAAATAAATAAGTGATGCGTTCTAGGGAAGACAACGAACTGATATTAGAGATGTTGTTATGATTGAGATTTAACTCATTTAGTCTTGATAAATTGTTGAGGGTACTAATATCATTAATTTCGTTATAACTCAGGTTAAGAACTCTCAGATTCATGAGTTGTCCCAAATCGCTAACATCGGTTAGTAAATTGTAGCTTAAATCCAGATTTTCCAGGTTCGTCAGATTCGCGAGAGGACTGATATCTGAGATCCGGTTATTCATCAATCTTAATTCGGTTAGGTTGGTGAGACTTCCTAAAGGCGCAACATCCCTAATTAAACTGGTGTTCAGATCTAGTCTATTTAAATTTAGCAAGTTTTCACTAGCTCTCGCACAGTTAAAGGTTCCGGCTTCCCTCAAAATCAGTTGTACCGTATATCTAGCATCTGGGGATAAATTCTCCCTATTCAGACACCAATCCATAATAGTTGTATAGGTTTCGGAAGGGTCGGAAGAGTCGGATTCAGCTAGGACAGACACCGGACTAATACTCCCGGTTAAACTAATCATTATCCCCATCATCGTTACTCCCCACCATCGACTCAGAAGATTACCCTTAACCATGGCTCATTCCTTCCTTGGATTGATTAATACACCATTTATAGAATAATCCCTAATTTGCCAGATTGCCTATTGACAAATCTCGGAGATTGACTTATGATAAAAGCATGGAGAAATGTGGCGGCATATATATAGCCGTCTGGGGTGGTTTGGTTCGGTGTTGCTCGCATTTAGGGTGCTGTTAAAAGATTAATTCAGCAGCTTTTTGAATGCGGAATATCGGCTCAACACAGCGAGGTAAATTAGGTAAAGGAACGATCGCCAATTCCCCAAAGCGATCGCCTGAAATTGCCTTACCCAATTCAGCGCGATTATGTACGATGTAATTTTGGGCGATCGACTGTTCCCGGACAGATTCGACTAATCTTTCAGCTTCTGCTAGAATAGCAGAGCGATTTTGAACAACTCCAATAAACTCGGTATATTCGGGGTCAGCCAGACGTTTTTGTGCTTTCACCACCCGCTGACGCAAGGTTCGCAACCGTCCCATAAACTCAACCCTTCCCAAGACATTCTGATATTTGATCCACAGCTTAAAAATCCAAGCCAGCCAATCACTCATAGCGGTAGGAATCTCCAAAAACCGCAATAGATGACCCGTGGGAGCAGTATCTAATACAATCAAATCTTGTTCGTGGCTTTCCAATAACTCCATCACCTCCACCAGAGACAACATCTCATCAAGTCCTGGGAGAGACTGGGAAACAATGCGCCTCCAAGCCTCTGGTCCATAAGCCAGTTTGAGATTAGCATCAGGGTCTCCAGAATCTCCCCCCATCATTTCCGCCAATTCCCAGAGATAGTCTGAGCGAAACCTATCGAGAACCTGGTCAGCATCAATTTCCTGACCGCTAAGGTTATCAGTAATGTTAAGGGCTTGATGTCCTAACTGACAACCGAAGGCATCACCCAAGGAATGGGCTGGGTCAATAGATACCATTCTAACATGGCGCGCGCTGTAACGTTCTGCCATCGCCCAACCTATAGCAGCAGCAACAGTGGTTTTACCCACACCACCTTTTCCCCCGACAATAACTAAACGCCGCCCCAAGGACAGAAAATCTGGTAATTTAGGAGCATCAGGGAATGTCACCAATGATACGGGCTGGTTTTCGGTTTGGGTGATGATAGCTAATTGGTCATCGTTACCCAAAGGCTTAGTTTGAGCAAATAAGCTATTTAAGGCGGTAACTCCCAGGGGTTCGGTGTCTAATTCCGGGACGAGAAATATAGGCTGCGCGGCGGCGATTTTGATAAACTCAGCCATGAGGGGTTGCTGTTCACGATAGCGATCGCCATCAACAGCTTCGGTCACGATATGATTAATCCATACCCCACCCAGATGAATTTTGAGAGTTTGTAGAGACTCCAAAAATCGCCGGGTTTCAAATAAACTCATGGGTTCAGGAATTGCCACACAGAAACAAGATGTATGGTCAGCATCTTGCAGCCTAGCGCGTCCTGAAGCGAGTTTGTCCCGCATTTCATCTAAAAACTCATCTCCTTCGTCTTGGCGGTGGCTACCAGTAAAGGAACTGCCGATGGTGCGATGTTTTTCTTGGAATAGTTCGAGGGATTCTAACAAATTATCCAAAAAATCCATTAACCCCAAAAGGTTGAGGGCGTGACCACTGGGAGCCATATCCACCACTACCCGGTCGATCAGGTTTTCGTCAAAGAGGCGCTGAATTTCCAATAAACCCATCAACTCATCAACTCCCGGCCATTCGAGGTCCCAAACGGGGGTAAGGTCTTCGCCTTCTACAAAACTGCCACGTTCCACCAACAATTGTAGGGTATCTCCGTAGCGTTCCTTAAAGTCTTTGAGTAGTATATGGGCATCTAGGGCGCGGATACTCAGGTTGGGTAGGGGAACAAAATCAACAGAGGCAGCGACATGGTTGGGGGTGTTATCTACCTGCATTTGTAGCACATCTCCTAGGGAGTGGGCTGGATCTGTTGATAGTAGCAGGATGCGATCATCAGGAAACTGACTAGCCCAATGGAGGGCTAACCCACAAGCCAGGGTGGTTTTACCCACACCTCCTTTACCACTAAATAGAGCTAAACTTAGCTTATGAAAGTCCTCTACCATAAATTTCTCTGATTGACTCCATTTTTTACCTTGGGGGCGATCGCCTGATCAGAGCAAGTCCCGGCTACATCATTATTTAATGATTCCGAGTTATGTTGACCATTAGACCCAATCACCCCATGACCCTAGCACCTACTCATCAGCCCTTCAGCCTCAGCAATAACTGTCATACGGCAGATGATGATTGGGAGTTCGCTCCATCATAATGGAATTATAGAAAGTTGGCAAGGATTAAATTAACCCCCCTGGGCCTAAGTCCCAATTAAACCGTGTTCTTTCCCTATTTCAGGAAAATCCTGCTATCTCATTTCTAACTGGAAAAATGAAACAAGTAAGATACAAAACCCTCGACGGTTTGCCTATTTTTAATCAAGTTCAGCTTAGGCGAGGTTCAAATCATGAGTAACATTAAATCACAAACCCAAATGCTGATGATGGCATTTCCCCTGTTTTTGGCAATCCCCGGAGTCCCCAATGCCGTTTTTAATCAGTCTGAGGTCTTATCTTTCCCGGTGAAGACAGAATCTATCTTTTGGGGGAGTGAAAATACATCCCCCTACGAGTTACCACTACCGGAGGTTCAACAAAGACGACCCTCTGAGTGTTATGATAATGGAGTCTGTTAATATCTTTTGACAGCTACTGGGGTGCAATACTGAGAGTTGGGGGATATGTAACTGCTGCTATCAATTGCTATGAATTCTACCAAGCCGACATAGCCAGCAGTCTGGGTGTCTTCCCTAATTATTGCCTGATGAGATTTGACGAATTATTGGATATCGGTATATTTAACGGTACAAGAACAGTTCAAGTTTGAATAGCAAGATGGTAAGGGCTATTTGTTGTGGTTATTATGGGGAGGGGAATGGCGGTGATGAGGCGCTTTTGGCTTCGTTATTACAGATGCTACCCGATACGGTAGAAGCGATCGCTTTATCGGGAAACCCTAGCCAAACTGAGACCCAATACGGAGTTCAAACCGGCGATCGCCGAAATGCCTTTCAGGTGTTGAAAGTTTTGCGGGCTGCTGATTGGTTTATCTGGGGGGGCGGCAGTTTAATCCAAGATGTCACCAGCACCATCAGCCCATTATATTATACGGGATTGATGGGATTAGCTCAACAGATGGGATTGACCACTATTGCTTGGTCTCAAGGTATTGGTCCCCTCCAGCGTCCGATTACCCGTGCTATGGCAAAAAGGGCTTTTTCTGGGTGTAATCTAGTTACTGTCCGTGATAGTGGTTCGGCTGCCCTATTGACAGATTGGCAAATTCCGTTTACCTTAGCTCCTGATCCAGTGTGGGCACTTGACCCCAAGCCTGTACCGGGGCTGTGGGATTTTCCAGCCCCGCGAGTGGCTGTCACCTGGCGATCGCATCCATTATTGACCCCAAAACGGTTAGAGATTTTAACTAGGGCTTTGGTGTCTTTTCAGCAGGTGACGGATACCTATATTTTACTGGTTCCGTTTCAATTATCCCAAGATTTGGCGATCGCTGAGTTAGTCCATAGGGCTATTCCTCACCATAGCCAAATTCTGAAATTAACAGATCCTCAAATGTTGCGGGGATTATTTCAGGGGGTGGAAATGGCTATATCAATGCGACTACATAGTTTAATTATGGCAGCCTCCCAGGAATGTCGCTGTTTTGCTATTAGTTATGACCCTAAAGTGAGTCATTTAATGGCAGAATTAGACTTCCCCGGTTGGGAACTTTCCCAAATTCCCGATGATGCTAATATCATTAGTAAAGCCTGGATTGAACATTATGTTAATGGCGATCGCCTTGACCGTGTTAAAATTCAATCTCTGAGCGATCGCGCCCAACTTCATGGGGAACTATTGCAATCATTAATTAATAGTTAGCTACTCTTAATTGGAGGTGTAAACATTGGGAAGAGTTCGGGTTCGTCAGCACGTTAACCCTTTAGCGCGGAAATTTCAATTCTCTGTTAAAAACCCAAATTGGTCAGAGATATATAGTGATATTAACAAACCTCTCCATATTGATATTGGATGCGGAAGGGGTAGATTTTTATGGAAACTTGCTCAAATCCAAGAATATCATAATTTTTTAGGGTTAGAAATACGTCAGACTTTAGTGGAAGAAGCCAACCATTGGCGCGACCAAAAACAGCTAACTAATCTACACTATATTTTCGGTAATGCTAACTATTCCCTATCCTCAATGTTAGCATCTTTGCCCCCACAAACTATCAAAACAGTTAGTATTTTATTTCCTGACCCTTGGTTTAAAAGCAAGCATCAACGGCGGCGAGTAGTACAACCGCAACTGGTGGAAGATTTAGCCAAGTTTATGGTGTCCGGTGGTTGGGTATTGTTAGCCTCGGACGTGGAAACTGTGGCGATCGAAATGCGCGATCGCTTTAGGGAAAATCCCCGCTTTCATCTCCTCTCAGAACATTGGTTAACAGACAACCCCCTACCCGTCGCTTCCGAACGCGAAATCGCTACCCTTAACCGTGGCGAACCCGTTTATAGGACTCAATTTAAGGCGAATTAATCACTCTTAATTCACCCCAGACATAGCTTGGGGGTCTTGGCGTGTGTAAATCTGTCCATCATTCCACAGTCCTTGTATCTGAGTCCAAATCGCACTAAAAAATCCCCAGAAATAGAAAATCCCCCGCACCATAATTTTAGTAAACCCACCACTTTTGTTACAAGGAGGATGTCCGAGAACATGACAATCAAATAGACGGATATATAAATGTAGGGATTGTTTCCAGGTTAAATGCTTAAATGCCATCAAAAAATGATTATGATAATGGGTAATTTGGTACTCTAAAGACCGGGTACTAATATCATGACAGCCTCCGGTGGGTTCCCCAATATGCACTAAAACTGCTTCTGGATCATACCAAATCTGATAATCAGTTTTTCGGATATCCAAGAAAAAATCCGACTCCTCACGCACCGCGCTACCCCTAAATCGTTCATCAAACCAAATTCCATGGTCAGTAAAAAGCGATCGCCTAAAAGACATATTACACCCCCGACCACTAATAATCTTTTGAGGTTTCATAGTATTAACCACATCCAAATAATACCAAGCAATACCCGGATCACTCGCCTCTGGTGGTAGATAATCAAAAGTCGGTTGTGTGTGGGTTCCCTGTAAATGTTCTGGGGTTAATACCCGACCCGCTACCGCGCCAATTTCAGGATGATCAAGATAGTTGCGAACATGGTACATGACGAAATTAGGCTCAAGTGTAACATCATCATCAATAAAGATGACAATCTCTCCCGTAGCGCGTCGCACCCCATAATTTCTCGCTCCCGGTAAACTAGCCCATTCCAGTTGACACCAGGAAATTTTCCCAGATTGTGACAACTTTTCTAAATACTCTTGAGTTTCCGGTTCATGGTTTTTCGTTTGGTCAACTACCAAGATTTCCAAATCTGGGTAATCATTATTCATCACATCCAATAAACTATTCCGCAACAATTCTTCACGTCCATAGGTAGGAATAATTACAGAGACTTTAGGAAGATTCATAGTTTTGATAATATCCAATAGTTACTGATTTTTAGGGCTGACAAATCGAATTGTAAGCCTCCACAAACTGAGGACCAATCACATTCCAACTATAGCGCTCTCGAGATAAGTTTTGTCCATTATTACCCATTTCTCGCCTGATATCCGGTGCATTAATTAACCGCTTTAAAGCACTTTCCCACTGGTCTAGGGTTCCCGGTACAACCAAACCAGCATTTTCCTCAATCACATCTACCGCGATCTCAACTTCCGGGGTAATAACTACAGGTAATCCAGCCGCCATAGCTTCAGCCACCGCAATACCAAAGTTTTCCCCCAAAGATGGTAATGCTAAGAAATCACAGCCATAGAGTAAAAGTTGTTTATCCTCACCACTAACAAAACCTGTAAATGTCACATTTTCCCCTAATCCTAGGCTGCTGATTATTCCCTCAATATATTGACAATAAGCAGGTTCCCCACTCCCTCCAATCACCAAATGAAACTTATCTTCACCCTGGAGATTAGCCAAAACTTTAATTAAAAAATCAAGTTGTTTTTTGGGGTGAATCCTTGACAGAAACAAAATAATCGGGGTTTCCATATCCACCGAAATATTATATTTTGCTCGCAGAGCCATTTTAGCGTTAGGATAAACCGTCGGGAAATGGATGCCTAAAGGTATATTAACCGTGGGTGCATCTATACCAAAATCACCCACATATTTTTGTTCTAGCTTAGTGGTACAATGAATCAGAGACGCTTTTTTTAAGTTGGCATTTTCCAACAGGAAATTATAGATATTTTTTTTCAGCCGCTTTTGATTAATCACCCAGGGGGAAAAATGACCGTGAGGACTAATCACATAGGGGATTGATTTCTGTCGCGCCTTCCTCGCCCCAAATGTACAAACATAGGAGAATAGGGAGTGAATATGCACTAAATCATAACCCTTAATATAGGTATTTAGCCACTGCATAAGTTGCCGAGAAATCGCATATTCAGACAAGGCTGGAACGGAGGGAGACCATCTCGGGAAAAATAAAACTGGTACATCCTGATAATCTATAAACTCACCACAGGGAACCTCTAACACTCCCGGACCGCTATCATTAGTGGTGAGAATTTCCGCCTCTACCTGACAATTTCTTAGCGCCTGAACAATCTCGCTCACAGCAACGCTAGTCCCGCCTCTAATGGGACTCACTGAAGGAATAATATGTAAAACTTTTGCCATAATTTTATAGGTGATTTCGTGAATTTTTCCACATTAGTTTTACCCAAGTTTTCCGGAAGCGGCGATCGCTTGTTCATACAAAGCTATATATTCATTAATCATTTTCTCCGTAGTAAATCTTTTGGCATTATCAAATAATGGTTGGGGGTCTGTCTTAATGATGTTCAGGGAATCCAGAATTTTGGTGGCTGATTCTTCGGGGTTCTTGGGGTCAATATAAATCGCTACATCTCCCCCCACTTCCGTCATAGGAGGTATATGGGATGTAAACACCGGACAGCCACAGGCTTGGGCTTCAATAATCGGCCAGCCAAACCCTTCTTGAAGGGATGGAAATAGTAAAGCGATCGCCGCCGAGTATAAAGCGCGTAGGTCTTCATTATCGATGTTAACACAGGGAATAACTAATGGTTCTAATTCATAGTTTGTGATCAGTTGTTGTAATTCTTCAGTTAACGGAGCCCCTGCCATCACTAAATAAATATCGCCACCAACCCGCTTTTGTTGAAGATGGGCAAATATTTTGACGACTCCTAACCGATTTTTATACCATTGATTACCACCTACATGGAGAATAAAAGAACTATTTTCGGGAACCTTTAATTTTGCCAGCCTGGGTTGATATTCAGTTTCTGACATCGGGCGATAAGGGTAATTTAACCCCATATAAATGGTAGTTGCCGCCTGGGGTTCTAGTTCCGTAATTCTCAGTAAATCCTCTCTGGTCTTTTCCGAAATACAGGCTACTCTTTGGGCTTGATTTAACCCTTTCAGAATTATTTGTTGAAGTTGCCGACCTGTCCACCGGGTGGGATTTTCGGGGATTTCTCCTAAAGCTGAACGGACGGCTAGTAAATCATTACAGGTAACAATGTGGGGGATTTTTTGTAAGTAGCGGGTATAAAATCCATTGGAATGGTCGCAAATATGAGCAACATCAGCCCAGGCTAAGTGTTCTTTTAATGTAGGGGGAAACATGATAAACTTATCGATATATCCTAACCATTTTCCTACACCACTACCGCCGGGTTTAAGCTGTCCTAACTTGGCTTCGGGACGCAGTAAGCGCACGTCATGACCTGCTTTTTTTAACTCGCTCTCCATGACAGCCGAAAAGCGCTGCATACTTTGTTGAGCATCTGGTAGGTAGTTCCCAATCAACAGTATTTTCATTAACTATAATTATAACCCAGGATACTTGTATACTTCTCAATACCAATTCTGTAGATTCACCCGTGACCAGTGTATCATACTTTGATATGGCATAGACAAGGTATGGCTTGCGTCCACGGAAATATTAAGCAATAATAAGCCCTTGACGAGGATTGAACTCGTGACCTCACCCTTACCAAGGGTGTGCTCTACCACTGAGCTACAAGGGCAAGTGGGCCGGGCTGGATTTGAACCAGCGTAGGCGTAGCCAGCGGATTTACAGTCCGCCCCCATTAACCACTCGGGCACCGACCCATTTATTCAACAATTTATAATGGTATCACAAATCTCAAAAAAAGCTAGTGTTTGGGAAAACTTTTTTTTGTAAATCCCAAAATCCTTATCTAGCAAGGGTTTGAGCGAAGACCAAATAAGCGATCGCTTTCCTGAAACCCGAATTAATGGCCAAATAACTGGTCAATGTCTAATCCAGGGCAAGCCAGAGGACCCAGACCGGGAGGGGGAAGAATTCATAGGTTTATTGCGGGCCATCCGACTGGGAAAATCACTTTCGTCGTAAATTTCGCCCACCAACTCCTCTAAAATGTCCTCCAAAGTGACCAACCCCACTGTCCCCCCATATTCATCGACAACGATCGCCATGTGTAAGCGCTGTTGTAACATCTCTGTAAGCAAGCTACCCACCCGTTTAGTCTCCGGTACATAAACCGGGGGAATCATAGCTTCTGTGACCGATGGCGACGGGCTATCAACACTAATTGAGCGCATCAGTTGTAGCGCCCGCTTCAAATGCACAATCCCGACAATTTCATCTTTCGATTCTCCCTGGACGGGAATACGAGAATAACCCGTTTCCAAACACAAATCTATCACCTGTTGGACAGTCGCCTGATGGGAAATAGTCCGCATATCAATACGGGGTTTCACCACCTCCCGCGCCATGAGATAATCCATGACGAGGGTTTTATTTAACAGTTGATGTTTTTGCCAGTCCAGTTGACCGCGACCCCCTAAAATCTCAATCATTAACCGTAGTTCCTGCACCGACAAACCGGGTTGTACAGCGCCCCGGTTGATTAACCGGATAATACTTTGGGCAATGGTTTCAAATAGATAAATAACCGGAGACAGGAGAATAGACAGTAGGTAAATCGGACGAATAACGGCCTTAAAAATAGGTAGAACATTGCTAATAGCTAAAGATTTGGGGGTAATTTCCCCAAATACCAACAGCAAAAAGGTGACCACAGCGGTAGCAATTCCTAGCCCGGCATTACCCAACCAGATAGCAAATAAATTACTGGTGATAATTGCCGAGAAGTTATTAACTAAATTATTACCCACCAAAAGAGTCGTAATAAATCGCGCCCGTTTCTCCAAAACCAGGGTAAACATCCGATTAGGATCACCTTGCTCTCGAATTAGCGCCCGCAACTTGAGATTATCTAAGGCTGTGATCGCTGTTTCTGAACCTGCAAAAAATGCCGATAATACCAACATGAACAGCAAAATTAGCAAATCTATCCAGACACTTCCTAACAAAGGTACGGTTACAGCCGTAGTCGCCAGGTATTCCGGGAGGGATATTCCAATCACAGAGGGATACCAAATTCTAAAACTATGATTTTGAAGTTGAGTGACATCGATTCAGTATAGAATCAATCCTTCACTGCTGAATTAAGCGAGTTTAACATAGTTGTTATCGGTTTTTCGGTTACTACCAGGGTAAATTTGTCCCATCCCAGGATAGAAACTGACCACTATGACTGATTTCTAGGCGGTTAATCACGTCTAAGAGTTGTTGTACAGTTCGATTAACTGAAAATAGCTTTTCGGGTGTAACATTTTTTTGAAAGGGTTGGGAAAGCTCTGTGTCTGTGGTCCCTGGGTGTAGCATGACGACAATGGTTTGGGGACTTTTGCGGGAATATTCGATCGCGACTGTTCGCATTAACATATTTAATGCGGCCTTGGAGGCGCGATAACCATACCATCCACCTAAATGATTATCGCCAATACTGCCTAATTTAGCGGAAATTGTGGCGAAAACATGGCGGCGCGGGCTACTAAAAAAGGGTAACAGATGTTTAGCTAACAATACTGCGCCAATACTATTAACCTGGAAATACTCGATGAGGCGATCGCTATTAATTTGTCGCAAACTCTTCTCGGGTTGGAACCCGACACCATGCAATATCCCGACACAATTAACGACCAGGTCTAATTCTCTGGTTTGATGGCTAATAGTTTCCAATGCGGCGACTAGATCAGATTCTTGGGTAATATCCATGGACAGACAGACGAGACGCTGGGGATACCGACTGGCCAAGTTTAACAAGTGTTGGGCGGACTCCCAACGCCGATAAGTCCCATAAACCCTGTCAATTGCTGGGTCTTGTAATAGCATCTCGACAAACCCATAGCCAATACCACCATTAGCACCAACAATCAAAATATGCAATCAATTAAGTCCTTATAGCGATCGACAAATCTGTTTTCTCTATAAATGCCCCTGGGGTATCTATAACCAAAATGGTAGCAGCGATCGGACTCAGACAAGGGATATAGTCTGGGTCTCTGGTTTGTGACTCTGGGTAGGGGTGTACAACATTTTTCGGTTGGGGAACTTTTCAGGTGCGCGGATCTACATTAGAATCTAGTGTGTCAAAACCTGTTCCCTGTCTCTTATACCCATTTGATATGTCAGCAAGCGATTTTAGCCGAGGTAATGAGTTTCTCCGTAATGGCCAACTGGAGGAGGCGATCGCTGCTTATCAAAAAGCGATCGGTCAAAACCCGGACTTTTACTTGGCTTACCAAAATTTGGGGGAGGCGCTGGAGAAGTTAGGGCGTTTTGATGAGGCAGTTCAAGCCTATCAAAAGGCGGTGGAATTGAAGCCAGAGGCGGCGTGGTCTTATTTGAGTTTGAGCCGAGTTTTGCGGCAGGTGGGACGGTTTGAGGAAGCCAAAAAGGCAGGCGATCGGGCTATGGAAATTGAGCCTAAGTTGGTGGGGGTGCGATCGTCCCCTTCGGATTTGTCGATGGGATCTACCTATCAAATTAGTTCAACTCCCACGGCAACAAACAATAATTACTCAATTAAAAAAAGCCGTTCTCAGTCAGCAGAAAAGAAAGCATCACCCAGCCGAGTTTCACACCAAAAATCTCAGTTATCATCCTCAAAAAACTTTCTGAAACCTCCTCATTTTACAGCTCAGGATTTTGGGGAAAGGCTTTGGGGTGGGTACTCCCGATATGCTCTACCGGCACTAGAAGAAATTAAGCATGATTTAACAACGTCAAAAAGTGAGCGAATTCAAGCAGCATGGGAGTTAGTTCGTTGGTACTATGTTGACGGTGATTATGAAATCGCATTAGAGAATGTTGAGTTAATCAATATATTGGGTGCTGAAATACATCCGAGGTATTTACTCGCAGAAATTCAATGTTTAATCAAGCTAAACCGTATCAGTAAGGCGGAAAAACGCTTAGATTTTGCCATCCAAGTTCTCGGAGAAAAAGCAGATTTTTGGCTCTTGAAAGCTAACATACAACGGATAGTAGCTTTCCAAAAAGGACAAGGATATGAAGCTACAACCTTGCCTCTGTATTATATTAATAAAATCTACGAAAATAAAGGGCTATCACCTCTTGTCCTCAAGGACTCTAGTTTGCCATTATCCTTATCTAACATTACAGCTCATGCAGAACCCAAGATTAAGAATCAGAAGCTCAAGGTTTCTGTGATTATGCCAGCCTATAATGCAGCAGAAACCATACACATAGCTCTGGATAGTCTGCTGGCACAAACCTGGAAAAATCTTGAAGTTATTGTAGTTGATGATTTTAGTTCTGATAACACCCGTGAATTGGTAGCAGGATATGTTGAACGCGATCATCGTGTTAAGCTAATTTCTAAAGATGTTAATGAAGGTTGTTATCCGACTCGAAATCGTGGATTAGCATCTGCAACAGGTGATTTAATCATGGTTAATGATAGTGATGATTGGTCTCACCCACAAAAAATTGAGTATCAAATTGAGGTGATGAATAATCGCAAAAGTTTTTGTATTGCGGTGATTTCTCACTGGGTACGAGTTGATGAAAATCTCATGGTAGTGGGGGGACGGAGACCGAAACATCGGCTTTTCGATCTAAATTTTTCCTCTTTAATGTTCAAAAGAAAAGCCCTAGACAAAGTGGGTGTCTGGGACGCTGTTAGAATTGGGGGGGATACTGAGTTTCAATTAAGACTGGAACAGGTGTATGGTGCTAAAGCCCTGTACCGCATTAAATGTGAGGTAATGTTATCTTTGGGAATGGTAAGGGAGGATTCCTTAACTCGTGCCAAAACCACTCATATCAAAACCATGGAATTTGGCATTAGATGGCATTACAGAGATGCTTACAAGTATTGGCATTCTCGGCAGGATTTCCAAACCTCCCCCAAGTTGTCTGAAGAAGTTCGCTCCTTTCCTTGCCCTAGGGGCAATCATCCTTTAAAATCAGAAACATATTTTTACGATGGGGTTGTGGTGGCAGATTGGGCGAACGGTGATAGTGTTTTTGTTTGTAACCTGAACTTTATTGTCGCCGCTCGTCAGTCGGGATTGAAGGTGGCAGCCGTCCATTGGCGCAGCTACAATACCAGTCCTAACATCAGTCTTCAATCTAGCTTTTATGATGTCTGTGTGAAGTATGGGATAGATATACTCACGCCGGGAGACCAAGTTGAGGCTGAAACTATCGTCTTTGGTTGTCCGAAAGCTCTACAGCATAGACTTGATGATTTCCCCGCCATCAACGCTGAAAAATTGATAGTGATTGTGAATCAATTTGCAGAGGGTTTAATTGATGGGTCTGAGCCACAATACGATCCATATATTGTCAGGGCTAATCTCAAAACTATGTTCGGAACAGAGGGAGACTGGATACCTTCTTCTTTATCTATTCAAAGGTTAATGGCTGAAGATGAACGTTACCCCAAGCCATACCCAACTCCCGGGTATCCAATGATGGATGTTGAACAGTGGTGTAGACAAAAGTTGCGGTGGCGGGGTCAGGATAATCAGAAGCCTGTTGTGGGTCGTCACGGGGCTAATACTCCTATGCAATGGCCTGGAGAATTGACGACTTTAAAGCAAATATATGGTGTAGATAATGCTTGGGATGTGAGAATATTAGGCAGTGCTAAGGGGGCTATTGATTTACTGGGTAAACAGCCTAATAATTGGCAATTTACTTCTGGCGATCACATGGGTATGCAGGAATTTTTGGAAGATTTAGACTTTTTTATTTATTATCCTCATGAAAGTTATATCGAGGCTTTAGGTCTTGAGATTATACAGGCTATGGCAGTAGGGATTCCCGTCATTATTGACCCTCAGTTTGAAGAAACCTTTGGCGGTGCAGCTTTATATGCCAACCCCGAACAGGTGAGTTTGAGAGTCCGGGAATTATGGTCTGACCCAGATAAATATATAAATCGGGCTAAAATAGGTCGAGATTTTGTCTACAAAAACTGTAATTATAGGAGGGTAATGGATATTATTAATTATGCTAATTAGTCGATATTTTTGAAGCCATCACATGGCACAATATTTTGGTTATTATGAACCGATGATTAATAGCTATTTCGTTGATAATCAAGAATTTTAGAAATATGTCAAACAGTGAATTAAACCAATTAAGCAATCAATACTCTGGCTCTAAACTAGGGAAAACAAAGAACGATAATCGAGCCATAAAGCCCGTTTGTAATCTTTGTGGCTGTGAGAAATTTATAGATAGCATGAACCGAAAAAAAGTCAAGTGTAAAAACTGTGGTTCTGTAGAGAGAACACGCATTATAATGTTGTACCTGAAAAAGTTTTTACTTCCACAGCCAGGAATGAAAGTGCTACATTTAGCTCCTGATTATGGATTGTCAAAATACTTTTCTTCGATTCTTGGGAATAATTATGTACCCACTGACATCAATCCTGATAGGTATACAAAAAAAGGAATTACCAATGTTCGTAAGCTGGATTTATGTAAAGATTTAGATAATTGGCAAACTGAAAGCTTTGATATAGTTGTTCATTTGCACGTTTTAGAACATATTCCTTGTAACTATACCGCAGTTTTAATTAAGTTAAATAGATTGCTGAAACCAGGTGGAAAACACATTTTTGGTGTGCCAGTTATGGGTAAGGCTTTTCTTGATTCCTTTGGTTCATTAAATCCAGATGAAAATCGTAAGTATTTTGGTCAACAGGATCATATACGCAGATTTAGTTCTTCGGATTTAAAGATGTCTCTGGGTATGGTCGTTCCGGTCAACTTAGATATTCATCTTGAGGATGAGTTCTCAGAACAGGAACTGATGCAATATAATATTCCCAAGTCTAAATGGCGTAACTATGTCGGTTCGTCCCTTTTCTTTTTGGATAAAAGTGATTTGCTATTATAAATAATGAAATCTCCAATCAAAAGATATCATCCACCTAACGAATTCCTAAATATTTATAATTTTTGATGAGGTTTTAAGATGAAAGCCAGTGATTTTAGTCAAGGAAACCAACTGCTAAGGAGTAATCAGCTTGAGGAGGCTGTGGCTGCTTACCAAAAGGCGATCGCACATGATCCTAGTTTTCATTGGTATCACCAAAAGTTAGGGGAAAGCCTAGAAAAGTTAGGGCGTTTAGAGGAGGCGGCAGAAGCCTATCAGCAAGCGGTGGAGCGACGCTCTGATCAAGCTTGCTCTAACTGGGATATGGGGAGAGTTTTGCGGGCTTTGGGTCCGGATGAAGAGGCAGTTAAAGTCGAAGAAACGGCGACGGAAATTGAGGAGAAGTTGTCAGAGAGGCGATCGACTTCCCAATTATCTAAACTCCAACCCTCTGAAAAAGAGCAGAGTCAAAATAGACCCACCGAACTCAAAGATGGTATCAAAAAGGAGCAATCATCTTATTGGTCTAAAAGGGAAACCCATATTTATATCTTCGCAGTTAGACAAATTATCAACAAAATTGGCAGTAGTGCTACTTCAATTATCGATGTCGGTTCTAATGGATGTCCTTATATAGATTGGTTTTCGTGGATTCCAGAACGCTATTCTCTGGATTTACGCAATCCTTACAAGGCTCCCGGTGTGGTTTCTTTGACCCAAGATTTTCTCAAATACAATCCCGAAAAACGTTTCGATTTGTTAACCTGTCTTCAGGTTATTGAGCACGTCCCAGATGCGGAAGCATTTTGTCGAAAACTACTCGAAACTGCTCGTGTTTTAGTGGTCTCTGTTCCTTATAAATGGAAAGCAGGTCAAACTAAAGGTCATATCCATGATCCGGTAGACCTCACAAAAATGAATCATTGGTTTGGGCGAGAGCCTAACTATTACAACATTATCAAAGAAATCGAATCACCAGTTCGTCGTATGATCTGTATTTACTATCAGGATTCTGAGAAAAATTGGGATAGAGTTAGAACAGTATTTAAACCCAGTTAATACGGGGATGGTTAAACTATTATGACTTGACAAGCTGAAAATTCATGATAGTCTAGTAATACTGAGAACGTACCAATCTGGTTGTTTTTGTAGTAGCTATATTTGTGGGGTATTGGGTGGTGAGTTATTTTACTAAGGGAAACCAACTGCTAAGGAGTAATCAGCTTGAGGAGGCTGTGGCTGCTTACCAAAAGGCGATCGCACATGATCCTAGTTTTCATTGGTATCACTACAAGCTGGGCTTGGCTTTAGAACAGTTGGGGCGTTTACAAGAGGCTAAGGCAGCTTTTCAGAAAGGATTTGATATCAAGCCGGATCTAAATTTTGGGTGTTTCAAGGTTGGCGAATTGTTACCAAAAACCTCAGACCATCAGGAGCAACCCCAAGATAAGCACCTGCAAGGGTGGAGTGAAAAATTAAATAATTCTCTTGTCGATAACAAATATTATCAAGAGTTATTTGCCAGAGGTTATATTATTTCAAATAAACGAATAACTACGGTTCCTTTTCACTGGAAAAAATCTCGATTTTGTGATATTTACTTCGCTTATGATCCACGTCTTAATTGTCACTTAGCTCGGGAGACAGATGTAGCGGTTATGTGCTTAGGATTAATCTGTGATGTCCGCTTTCCTAAGCAGACAACGGATGAGTGTGTCTCTTTTCTAGCTGAGTCCTTAGCTTCATCAGAATCAATATTCTATGACCGCTTGAGTTATGCGTGCGGTCGGTTTGTAATTGCAGCTTATCAGCCGGAAGTTGGTCTTTTCATCTTAACCGATGCAACGGGTATGAAGTCGGCATTTTACTACAATCAAGAAGCCAAAATTGTAGGTTCACACGCACAACTGGTAGCTGAAAATGCCCAGAATACCGAACGTCGTACTCCGATTCCTTTTAAAATGGGCTATCCCGGAATACAAACCCCATTCCACAATATATTTTTATTAACACCCAATACCCAGCTCAATTTTGATAATTTTTCCATCAGGCGATTTTTCCCTGTATCACCATTGATTTCATTAAACCTAGAGCAAGCTGTGGAGAGGGTGGCTGAGTATTTTAAAGGAGCAATGCAACACTTTGCAACTTTTTATCAAAATTTAATATCTCTGACTGCCGGATTGGATTCTAGGGTAACACTTGCTTTAAATAAAAACCACAGTAATGTCAGATATTTTACATACTACAGAAGGGATAGTGTTGACACTGATAAATATGATAAAATGGTAGCTGAAAACCTAGCCCATAAATTTGGCTTATCACATGAGATTTTATATTTAAGTCAATATCCTAAAGAAAAGCAAGAGTTTTTAAGTATTTTGAATAATAATACATATTATTCCCATAACAGAAGCTTGGCATTTGTTTATTATCAAAAATTTTCTCAGAGTGCAAATTTAATTCATGTGCGTTCTAATGTTTCAGAAACTGGGAGGGAGTTTTATAAAAACACAAAATTTCCTATCTTGTCTGCTAAGGATTTAGCTTATCTATATTTAATTGGTAGCTCAAATCATCGACCAGAGTATATTGCTGAAGTGATTCGTAAGTTTGAAGAATTTGACAGAATTACCAACATCATGCAATGTCAAAGTTTAATTGATATTAAGTCTCTGTTTTATTGGGAGTTTAGGATGGCAGCATGGCACTCACAGGTCGTCATTGAATCTGACCCAGCATTTGATACTGTTTCGATTTATAACTGTAGAAAAACCTTGGAAATTATGTTATCTATCACAAGAGAAGAGAGGGAGAAAAGTTTGATTTTGAAGAAAATAATAAACAATGAATCGCCTGAACTTACAGAATTTAAGATAAATGGGAAAGGTTTTTGGAGTTGACTAACTTACCTTACTTAGATAAAACTTACTACAATTTAGGATAGATAATTTCCAGTAAATTTTCAATTATATATGGTATATATGGTATATATGGTAGTTTTTTCTGATGAACAACCTGTTTTTGTGCTTCAGAATTTATAAAATTCCTGAATTTGTGACGGTCTATAAAAGTGCTTTGTAAACTGAGAATTTAACATCTTGTCTAAATAGTCTCCCGGAAGCACCAGTTTTTCCTTAAACTCTTTAAATAGGTGACTATACCACTTCTGGGAACTAAGATTTTGGTTTTCTAGGTGAAAGTTGCTGATACCTGTAAACATTCGGATAACCTCCTGTTTTTGGCTATCCATTAGTTCCGCTTGCATAATCAAAATATGGTAAGATTCATGTAAGTAGGTTTGCCATCCTAATAATGAAAAAGGCTGGCTGTAAATATCAAAATTTAAGCATTTCTTGAACTCTCTATCAAACCAAATTAGGGGATAGTTGAGGTCTAATGTCCAAAATTTATTAATCAGTTCTTCAATACTCAACTGTAGGATTTGTTCTGGGCTTAAATGGGGGTAATATGTATCGAGGTTTTGAAAAAAGCCACTAATATTGACAGCAATGGGATTTCTGACCAGTGAAATAATTTTTAATGGTTCTCCTAACCAGTTTTTTAACACAAAATAGCCATCTATACAATGCCCTTTGTGCATATTTTTTTGTAGATATGTTTCCTCTAAGAAATGAATATCATAGACCTGTGAACTATGGTTTTTTAAAGATGTGGAAATGGAAGTTGAACCCACTTTTCCCATGGTGTAAACCAAAAAACGCTGCTGTTGATTTTGATGGGGTAATGGGGACGAACTCTGATATTTTTTGATGAGGGTATTTAAGAATGATTTTGCTGGTTGGTGTTCGGGATGGGATTTTAATAACTGATGCAGGCATTGTATCGCCTGTTGAGAATTACCCATTTTCTCTAAGCAGCAGGCTTTTTGATAGTAAAACTCGCTTAAATCCGGTCGCAACTTAATACATTTTTCCCAAATATCTAAAGCTGTTTTATGCTGTCCTTGCTGGCTTAAATCCATGGCTGTTTGGCGCATGGTTCTGATATATTTGCGACCAGTAAACCGCATTTTATCAATCACGGTTTCGGCTTCCATATTGATGGTAACGGCGGTGGGGTGTTTGAGGGGAAAGCTGATTGATTGAGTGGGTAAATTAGCGATTTCATCAACTTCCCAGGTAGTATGGGCTGCATCTGCGCCAAAACCAACATTAGAAATTAAGTTATGATTGGGAATGATAGATAAACCTTTATTTATCAAACAAGTAAACGTCCAAGCCCATCCCCATGAGTTAAAACCATTGTAGGTTAAATCAAAGATTTCTGCCCAATATTCGGCGCGTTCTTGACTTCCCAATAAATCCCTTAACCAATGGCGATCGCACTCCGTTAGCCAAGACTTTAAATCCGGTTCAAATAACCGCCAAGCTCGCCGCCATGTCGCCCATCCCCAATAAAAGCTATACTGGGAAAAATAATAGCTGGAATTTGCCGATTGATAGCCGTGGGTATTTTCTCCGGTAATTTGGAAAATTTGGTGATCATCACGATAGCGGATTAATAACTGTTGGCAAAATTGAAAAAAACTGATGTCGGGGATACAGTCATCTTCTAAGATAATCGCTTCTTCCACTAAACCAAACACCCAATTTAGTCCACTGGCGACTCGCTGTTTACAACCTAAGTTAAAATCCGAGTAGTTGGTTAAAACTTGACAATCCCAATCAACCCTATCAATAATGGCGCGAGTTTGGGCGCATTTTTGGGCTTCTAAATCATTGCCGGGTTCGGGACCATCAGCAATCACCAGTAACTGCTGAGGCTTGACTTGGCGAATTACATCAAACACTTTTTGGGTGGTATCTGGTCGCCTAAAGATGAGTAAAACGACGGGGGTGGTGAAAGATTCAATTTCGGGCATTGATAAATGATGACAAGGTTTCTTGATGTGGTATGGGCTGATCCGATATGATACAATCTTTTCAGCCGTAATCAAGTTTGACTCAGCACCAACCCCGTCCCAAAAGATGAAAACTGACAAACTATTTTATCGCATTTTCCTATGGCA